>JANMSG010000732.1:0-14988 GCA_031389065.1 Acidobacteriota bacterium
ACAGTATCAGTGCCGTCTGCGGACGAGCAATTTGAGTGAACGGATCAACCGTGAGTTGAAGAGACGGATGCGAGTAGTGGGAGTGTTTCCTAACAGCAGGTCGTTAGAGCGCTTAGTAACGGCGGTCTTAATGGAGATCGACGAAGACTGGCAAAGTGCACCGCGTTATTTGCCGGTGACTTGAAGGCGTTCTCTGTGAGGAGTGAATTTACAGAAACAACGTTGCATTATCGGCGCAAAGAGGCAACCATTATCGAACAACTATGCGGATTTACAATCAAAGATTGTAAATTTAAGTTGGAAAAGAATATCTTGCTGTATGTTGTGCGAGTCGAGGAATGAAACGTAGTAATAGGAGACTTATGACTGGTGTTTACGCACCAAATCAAGATTAAGCCAAATGTTTTTTGGTTGCGATGGAGGAGAAGTAGGAAACGAGGGGACCGCGTTTGTCTACCTGCTGGAGACTTAGGTTTCGGAAGGCTTAAGAGAGTTTGCCTTTCCTAAACTGTATAGGTGTCATTTGCGGGCGAGCAATTTGATTGAACGGTTAAACCGAGAATTGATGAGATGGACACTAGTAGTTGGAGTATTTCCAAAATGTAAGTCGTTGGAACCATTGACGACAGCAGTGTTAAGGGAAATAGATGAAGCTTGGCAGAGCGCGCCGTAGTAATTACCTGTATTTGAATAGATTTCCCAAGAGGATATATTTTTCAGAAACACTGTTGTAATAATGATTTATGTAATAATTATATCATAAAAAGATCGACCACGGTATTGATGTATTAGAAAAATTACGTAATAGAATCTCCTGGCGTAGCAAAACTATTATTGAGCTTGTTGTAAATATTCCATCTCAATAAGATTGAAACTGGCAGTGTAATGCGCACGATCATAGGAAATACAGGTGTTTGTGCTAAGAAGCTGTTTTAAAAGTTAACCAGGAGCTAGGCGTCTGAGCATCAGTCGAGTCATCGCGATATAGATCAATGCTTCACTCGATGACGTCTGTCGCTCGTAGTCCTTACTCAAGCGCCGACAGAAGCCCAGCCACGCAAAGGTTCGCTCGACGACCCAGCGCCGCGGCAGCAACACAAAGCCTTTTTGCTCTTGCGGGCGCAAGACGACCGCAAGAACAAAACGCAACTGTTCTTTGACCCAGTCAAGCAAGCCGCCGCGATAGCCACCATCGACCCAAATTTTGCGCAACTTCTTGCAACTGCCCGACAAGCGCGCAAACAGGAGGCGGGCCCCATCGCGGTCTTGCACACTCGCGCCGGTGACCACGACGACGAGCAGTAAGCCCAGCGTATCGACCAGGATATGGCGTTTGCGCCCGTTAACTTGCTTGCCCGCATCATAGCCGAGTGCGCCAGCTATCTGCGTCGTCTTGACGCTTTGCGAATCCAGACAGCCCGCGGTTGGCTGTTTATAGCGACCTTCTTGTTGGCGGAGGCGAGCCCGCAAGGTGTCGTGTAGACGTTGCCAGGTGCCGTCGTTGCGCCAGAGCCGGAAATAGCCATAAGTGGTTGACCAGTTGGGCAAATCGTGCGGCACGGCGCGCCACTGACAACCGGTGACAGTGATATACAAAATGGCGTTGACGATCTCGCGCATATCTTGATCACGTTGACGACCGCCAGGTTTTTCGGGAGGGATCAAATCTTTGATATGATCCCATTGAGCGTCAGTTAGGTCGGTTGGGTATAGGAGTCTATTCATCTCCTCAAACTAACCGACTTGACTGGCACTTCGTCAAACTTTTAAAACAGCTTCTAAGACTTCAGAAATATGTTAAGGGGTGGAATAAACAAAACTGTTTTTGCAATAACTTGAACCAACTGGCTACCAACCAAAAGTATAGAACCTTCAAACACTACATCCCTGCTTGACTAAGCGAATGTACACAGGCTACGGCCTGATTCTAATTGATATAGAGAACTTATTAATTCAAGCGCTGATCTCGACCACTTCTGTGGAAAAATCTTCAGGTGCTATTGTAAGAGAGACAAAATCGTTTATTAGAAATTCGTAAGTGTTGTGAAGCGTTTTTCCAATTACAGACCAATCATATCGCTCGCGCACAAATGAACGAGCAGAGTTTACTATGTTCTGCCGAGAAGATTTGTTTTTAATCAGATCAGAAATGGCGCGTCTAAAATCATTGTTCGATTCAGCAAGCAAAATAGTTTGCCTATCCTTTACCTCCAGGCCTTCAGCACCCAATCGGGTAGAGATAACGGGAACGCCAGCAGCCATAGATTCAAGAATTTTAAGGCGTGAGCCGCCGCCTATTCTGAGCGGTACGACTGCGGCAAAGGCTTCTCTGTAATAAGGTCGCACATCATCAACAGTACCGGTGATTTCAATGCCGGGGAAATTTGCAAGCGCGCGAATTTCAGCAGAAGGATTGCGACCAACTATAGTGAATTTAATTTGAGGGTTGCGCTCAAATATTGCGGGCCATACCTCTTTTGCAAATTTTTCAACCGCATCTGAATTGGCGTGATAGTCCATAGATCCTACGAATAAAATTCTGTTTCGTTCGATAGGCGTATTTAGAACAACGCCATTTCGGGTATCCGATTCATAAGAATTGCGGCTTTGCTGCAACCATAAGGCATAAGCGTTTTCAATAGATTCGTCTGAATAAAAAGTGCAATCAACGCCATTATCTGCTACGAAGACGTGTGAATTGGGTGATATTGCCTGCAGTTTTTTTCGATCACGTTGGCTAACAACAAAGTGGCCGTCAAACATATCTAAAGATTGTTTTTCTAATTTTGCTAACCTACGGGCAGTCAAAAGTGCGTAGATTTTCCGAGCCATTGATGGCGCATGTTTGCTGTAACGCTGCATAAGTTCCGAATCAATGTTGTGCCAATCGCAAACCACTAACGGTCGGCTTTTCGCAGCGCGGATAATCGGCAGATAAGCTGCCAGCAGGAGGTTTTCGACGTGAACAATATCGAAATCATTTTCATCAAGCGTTCGCTTGAGCGTTTCAGCCATCGCATCCGTTGTATAATTGAGAATCGTTAAAGGATAGCGACCGACAAGCCCGCGAACAATCTTGCTTACTGTGTAGCTATTGTCTTGGGGCAAAGTGATAACTTGTTCGCAGAAGCTTTCAAGTGGAGAGAATGTTTGATCTTTGCGAGAAGAATTGTTTTCAATGCCATTGCCACTTTCTGCAAAGGATAAGTAAGTGACTTTGGCTTTTGCTGCGAGTTCACGAGCAAAATAATAGTTACGGAGCTTTGCCCCTGTATTTACAGGCAAGCAATCCTTAGGCACAAAATGTAAAACCCGCAAAGCGTCGTTCATGCAAAATCCTCGGTTAAGCGAAATGGAGAATTCCTCTGATCTTCCAATGCAATCATAATTATGCGAGTCAAGACTTTGAAAAATGTCGTTCCCGAAACCGTGTAATCATGTAAGTAAATGAAATGACAATGAAATCTTCGCTGAAGTAGGCAAGTCAGAAGGAATATGAGTTAAATTCTACATTTTATACAAAGTGAGAAAAATCAGAAAAAGCTGTTTTCAAAAAACCGTTGACTGTGGCTTTGAACAATAGGAAATTGGTATGGGTTTTAGAGAGCCAACGTCATTAATGAAACTAATAGCGATAATAGAAGCGGCAACAGTAACAGGTCCCGCAAAAAACCTGATAACCTTTTGTCAGAGTGCGCAGCGACACGCCTTTCCCGATTTGCCTTTCATAGAAACTTCCATAACCACCTTTCGCAGAGCCTCCGCCAATGAATCCACGAATGAGTTTATTGAAAAAGCCATTGATTTAGGTATCGAGGTCGCTTTGATTAATGAACGATTTCGATTTGATACTGGCGTCGTTGAGGATCTGAAAAAAGTAGTCGAGCGCGTCAAGCCAAGCATCATTCAAACTCACAACGTAAAATCGCATTTTGTAATGAGGCTTTCAGGATTATGGCGCAAGATCCCGTGGATCGCTTTTCATCACGGCTATACGACAACCGATTGGAAAATGCGCGCCTACAATCAGCTTGATCGCTGGTCATTAAGAAAAGCTCATCGCGTTGTGACGATGAATAAAATATTTGCCAATCAACTGGCGCGGGCTGGCGCGAATGCTGAAGGAATGAGAATTTTGCACAATGCGATTGATGTTGAAGGCATGTTGAAGGTCTCCGATGAAGAAGCAGCGACGCTAAAAAACAAACTATGTATAGCCGAAGAAGAAAGAGTGATAATTGCGATCGGCAGATTGTCGCTAGAGAAAGGACAGGTTGATTTAATCAGAGCCTTCGCCAAGTTAATTCACAGGCTACCGAGTTTGCGAGCGAAGCTAGTAATTATTGGCGAAGGCCCGGAGCGCGAAAGCTTAGAGCAAGAGATAAATTCGCTTCAGATAAAAGAGCAGGTACGATTTGCAGGTCAAGTGAGCAACGTAAAACCATTCTATGCAATCGCTGATTTGATGGTGTTGCCTTCGCATAGTGAAGGCTCGCCAAATGTTTTACTCGAAGCAATGGCGGCTCAGGTGCCTGTTGTCGCAACATCTGTTGGCGGAGTCCCTGAAATCGCCACCCATAAAGAGAGTGCGTTACTCGTCAAAGCGCGCGATGTAGAAGGGTTGGCGCAAGCCATCTCACAGCTTTTGAGCGACAGAGAACTTGCGCAACGTCTTGCATCAAACGCACGAGAGCAAGTCATTAAAAATCATTCACCTCAATCGCGTTTGCGCTCCTTGCTGGAAATTTACAGAGAGCTTGCGCCGAATAAAATTATATCTGAGGCGCAGATTGTTTAAGTGCAAGGACGTGGCGAACAAAAACGAAAAAGGGTTATCAAACAGCGATTAATTGCAATGAATGAACAGGTCATGAAAACTATAGAAGCGAAAGCATCAACCGAATATGTGAAAGAGGTTACTCACACAAGGCTATCTTCACGTCTGTTTGTCATCGTCAAAGAAGCAATCTATTTTATATATCTTTACTGTGGGTATGTTCAATTGCGCGATCTTTTACTTGCTTGCTTAGGGCGCTCTCGCGCAGTCGTTTTGTATTATCACAGAGTCGGTGGCCGTGACGTGTGGACAAAGCCGAATGAAGAATTTCGTAGCGAGTTGGCTTACCTGAAAAGAAACTACGAGTGTATAAGCTTTCGCGAGTTGTGTGAAAGAATTCGTGCCGATAAGCCTATGCGGAAGCGCTCTGTGGTTATCACTTTTGATGATGGTTACAGAGACAATTTTACGGAAGCGGTTCCTGCGTTAAAAGATGCAGGAATTACTGCCACCTTTTTTGTCGCAACTGGATTCATAGAAACGAAGCGCGAGTTTCCTCATGACTTGCGCGCCCTTGAATACGGCAACATCACAACTCTCAATTTTCCGAAACTGACTTGGGATGATTTGCGTTCGATGGAAGCCGATGGTTTTGAAATCGGCTCGCACACGATCAATCACACGAATATGGGAAGCGCAGATAAAGCGGCTGTAGAACGCGAAGTCGAAGATTCGCTTACTGCACTGAACCGTGAATTAGGCGAAAAGCCCAGAGCTTTCTCTTTCCCCTGGGGCAAACCGCAGGATCTGTCTGCCTATGCAATTGAAGTTGCAAAGCGCGCAAACTATTACTCGGCGGTATCTGCTTATGGCGGAACAAATACACGCGGCGCAGATCTTTTCAACATACGCCGCAGGGATATTGGCAACGGCGAATTGAGCAAGCTTGCGATGAGGGCTCGTGTTGCGGGCTTTGACCTCGATTTTTACAGGCTGAAATTAAAAAAGTGGGATGTGTAACGTGATCAGAAAAGTTTTCAAATCAAATACTCAAAAACTCAAGGTGCCAGAAAATACCTTAATGAAAAGCGCATCATTTCGCTTTCATTCAAAACGTTATCTTAGATCATCACATCGTCTTGATAAGATTTTTGTTAGGTTGGCGTGCTTGCTCGCCTTCTTCTGCTTCACCTTCCTCAGCCAGGCGCATGCGAAAACCATCTACGTAGCGAAAAATGGCAATGATAGAAATGCAGGAACGCTCTCACAACCTGTAGCCACTCCCGCAAAAGCCTTAGACATTGCCAGTCCCGGCGACACAATTTATTTGCGCGAAGGGCGTTATGTCATAGAGCGTTTTCTGTGGATTGATAAAGCGAATTTGACAATTGCCTCAAACCCCGGCGAGAAAGCGGCAATCGTCGGCGGCACAGAAGAGAATGATAAAAATCCGACGAGCGTAATTGTCACCGCAGCAAATAACATTTCAATTCTCAATCTTGAAATCGAAGGCGGCGCTTATTACGGGATCAAAGTTGATATTGACAAAGAGCCGACGAGTAAAGGCGTGACCATTCGCGGTTGCTACATTCACGGAAGCGGACGCGATTGCATAAAGACGTTCAACGCCGACAACCTCTTGATCGAAGATTGTGAAATCGGTCCTTCAGGGGTGCGCGACCCTTCAAACGCTGAAGGCATAGATTCGATAGGCTCGGTCGGCGTGACGATTCGCAATTGTTACGTTCACGATGCAGCGACGACAGGGATTTATTTGAAAGGCGGAGCGAGAAACGGACTCGTTGAACGCAATCGAGTAGAGCATAGTCGCGGTTCAGGGATACTTTTAGGTCAAGACACAGACCTTGAATTCATGCGCGACAAAACAAAATACGAATGCCTCGATTCAGTGGCTCGCAACAATATCATTTGGGATACGCAATACGCGGGCATAGGGACTTATTCGGGAAGCAATGTTCGTTTTGAAAACAACACGATTTATGAAGCGGCGAAACAAGGGCAGGCGGGATTCTATGTGGTTTGGAATAGCCGCGAAGTGCCAGCACAAAAAGTCTCTTTCAAAAACAACATTGTGGTTGTCAACAGTCACCGGCCGCAAGTTTTTCTCTTCAACCTGTCCGACCAACTCGTGAGCGACTCGAATCTCTATTTTGGCAATCGTTTGTTCCGGCGCGAATCGAAAGCTCTGGGAAGAATTGACGATTGGACATTTCCTGAATGGAAGCAAGGCCTGAAAGTTGACGGGCGTTCCTTATTTGCAGATCCTTCGCTTGACGAAAACAGGCTGTTCAAACCGCGCGCCGGCAGCCCGGCGTTTGATCGCGGCGAAACTGTAGCTGAAGTGAAGACCGATTACACAGGCGTCGCGCGTCCTCAAGGCGTGGCCTATGATATAGGCGCACATGAAGGCAAAGGGTCTGGAACTGTTGGGGGCGCAAATGATGACGAAGCCGCCTACACAGAAGGGGAAACAGGTTTGTACAATAAACAAATCCTTGCCGTAATTATTGGCTCTTTATCAGGTGGTGCGCTGTTCGCAATCGCCCTGCTGTTGCGTTCAAAATTATTTCAAGCTCAAACCATGCAACCTCCCGGCAAATAATTGGACGAAAGTTTACTCTATCGAATTGGAGAAATCGTGAGGATAGAAAAAGTTACAACACGCGAAGGCTTTGCCGCGCTTGAACCTGTGTGGAACAAGCTTCTCGAACAAAGCACGAGCAACACTCTGACGCTCACATACGAATGGTTATCCACATGGTGGGAAGTATTTAGTGAAGGCAGAGAGTTGTACATCTTGTTGGCTATAGTTGGGAATGAAGTCATAGGCATCGCGCCCATGTTGAAGCGGACGGTGCAACATTACGGCGTGTTGCCTTTTCGTCGCATAGAGTTTTTAGCCTCCGGAGAAGACGAAGCCGATGAAATTTGCTCTGACTATCTCGACTTTATTTTGCAGCAGGGCAGAGAAGAAGAAGCGCTAAAAAGGATATTCAAATACATACAGGAAGAAGATTCAGATTGGGATGAAGTTCTTTTAACGGATATGTCGGGAGACTCTCCGAATCAGCAACTACTGAAATCTCTGTGCGAAAATAGCGGTACCCGACTACAGACGATGCGTGATGAATTATGTGTCTATTTGCAATTGCCACCTTCATGGGATGACCTGCTCAATAACCTCCCAAGGACTTTCCGTCGGAAGATCACTAGAGATCGCCGAGCTTTTGCAGCTTACGAAGGAGAGCTAAAAATAATAGAGAGTTTGGAAGGATTTGAAGAAGGATTTGCAGCATTGGTGGAATTGCATCAAGCGAGATGGATGTCGAAAGGAATGCCCGGAGTATTTTCCAGCGAGAAGTTCATGCGCTTTCATCGCCTCTTTGCTCCCAAGGCTATCAAAAATGCCTGGCTAAAAATGTATATAGCCCTCAAAGAGGGAAAGCCTGTTGCTGCCATTTACAATTTCGCATATAACGGGAAAGTGCATGCCTATCAAAGCGGTTTCCGACAGGAAGACAGTGGCTTGAATAGCCCCGTGATACTCCTCAGAAGTTTTGCCATTGAACATACGATCAGTTGTGAATTTATAGAATATGATTTTTTGAAAGGTAAGGAAGGAAGCTATAAGTTCAAATGGTTGCCGCAAACCCGAAACATTGTACAACTTCGTATGGCTCAATCGCGCACCAAAGAAACCCTCTACAACACAACAACGAAAGTAATTGATGGATTGCGCAACATCAAAAAGAGTTTAAAAAACACAGCTACTTTTTAAGAAAACCACAGATTCCTGGAAGGTTAAATTTTCCGCTCTTCAAATAGTAAAAGGAAAAAATGACGCTGAGCATAGAAAAAATTATAAGAGACGACGAGTTCGAGGCGCTGGCGCAAGAGTGGAACGAACTATTAAAGAAGAGTGCGAGCAACACCTTAACCTTGACGCACGAGTGGATGACGACTTGGTGGGAAGTATTCAGTGAAGGCAGAGAGTTGTACATCTTGTTGGTGAGAGATGGAGATGAGTTGATAGGCATCGCACCCATGTTGAAGCGGACGGTGCAGCATTACGGCGTGTTGCCTTTTCGTCGCATAGAGTTTTTAGCCAGCGGAGAAGACGAAGCCGATGAAATTTGCTCCGATTATCTCGACTTTATTTTGCTTCGCGGGCGCGAGACACAAGCCCTGGATTTCATCCTGCGCTACATCTACGAAAAAGATACGGATTGGGACGAAGTTCTTTTGACGGACTTGGCGGGAGATTCTATGAACCTGCCTTTCGTCAAAACCTTTTGCGAAGATAGCGGAATCAGGATGCAACAGGTTCGCGATGAAATCGCTGTATTTCTGCCGCTGACGAAAAGTTTTGAAGAGATAGCCAGAAGCCTAAGCTCTAATTTTCGCAGAAAAATCCGACAAGACTGTAAGTCCTTTGAATCTTATGGGGGCGAATTTCGATTAATAAAGAGTCTTGATAGCCTTGAAGAAGGATTTGCAGCATTGGTGGAACTGCATCAGGCACGATGGTTGTCACGCGGCGGAGCAGGAGTTTTTTCTAGCAAGAAGTTCACGCGATTTCATCAGTTATTTGCTCGCAAAGCGATAGTCAACGATTGGCTGAGATTATATGTCGCTCTCAAGGATGGCAAGCCGATCGCCGCCATTTATAACTTCGCACACAATAATAAGGTTCATTATTACCAGAGCGGTTTCAAACTCGAAGACAGTGGATTGCATAGCCCGGGAGTTTTAGCTCAAGCCTATGCCATCGAAAACGCCATTGAAGCGGGCTTCAGCGAGTTTGATTTTCTGAAAGGCAAACAAGGGAGCTATAAATTCAGATGGCACCCGCAAACTCGAAGTCTGGTTCAAATGCGATTGTCGCAATTACGCACAAAAGAAGTTCTCTATAACACCACATCAAAAGTTATAGATGGTTTGCGTAACATCAAAAACAGTTTGAAGAACACAGCGGTTTCCTAAATTTTTTCGCCAAGCTTTTTCAAAACAACGACGGATACAATAATGAGCAAAAAAGAATTAGCGGCAAGGATGATAGACAATCGAATCGTTCGAAGAGGGTGGCTTGCTTCAGATCGTTACAGAAAAGGGCTTCGCATTCTCGCTTATCATCGCGTCCTTGATAATAAAGCGAATTCCTTTCCGTTCGATGAAGATGTAATCAGCGCCAGCTCGGAAGATTTTTATCAACAGATGAAATTTGTAAGTCGCCATTTTGAGGTCATCTCTTTTGCCGATTTGCATCAATGCGAACTTGAAAACCGCAACTGGCCTGAACGCGCTTTGATTGTCACGTTCGATGATGGATACAGAGACAACTACACGCACGCGTACCCCATACTGAAAGCTTTCAATATTCCGGCGACCATATTTTTAGTCACGGGTCACATCGGTCAAACAAAACTTTTCTGGTGGGACGCAATCGCTTATTGCGTAAAACATACGAAGCTTGCAGCAAAGGATTTCCACGAAATCTCCGAGCATACGCTACCCCTAACAGACCGCAGAGAGAAAGAGATTGCGATCCAACGGATACTGGACTGGATTAAGCAGGTGCCAGATGAAGTCAGTCGTCAATTTGTAGCGCGCCTGCCCAAAGAACTTGATGTTGAAATGCCTGAGAATGTAAGCCAAGGCATGCACCTTTCCTGGGAAGAAGTCAAAGAGATGGCCGTAAACAAGATCGAATTTGGCAGCCACACCGTTACCCATCCTATCTTAGCCAATGTGGGAGAAGAACAACTTGAAAGAGAGATATTCGAGAGTAAAAAAACGATTGAACAAAATCTCAATAGAGAGGTTCTGGCTTTGGCTTACCCGGTTGGACGAATAACGAAATTTAACAATCTTGCTCAGAAGGCTAGCGAAAAACATGGCTTTCGTTACGCGGTCTCTTATGAAGAAGGCGTAGTCTTTCAAGAACGCTTTGACAGATATGCAATGCCGCGAATTCACGTTGAGACCGAATACAGCAAGAGTCTATTTAGAGCGCGTGTGATGTTCCCTAATTTTATGTTGCGCACGGAAAAAGCGAATCATTCGATCTTTGATAACAAAGAGTCTCTGTCAACAGATATTGCGCTGGAAGCGGGTAATTAAATCGAAGAACGCTGGAAATTAAAATATGGGAATTATTTTGGCACCAATCACTCAAAGCGAAAGCGATTTGAGTAAAGATGTCGCAATCGCGCAAACAAGTGAAGCGGTCGAACCAATCAGAGTGATGCAAGTGACCTGGGGATTGGTCGCAGGCGGCGCGGAGATGTATGCCTTTACGGTAGCTGCAAATCTCGATGCTCGAAAATACATCCCTATGCTTTGCGCACTGGACATAGGCGGCGCGCTTGAACCGGAAATCGAATGTAAAGGGATTCCCTATTTCGTGATGAACCGTCGGCAGGGAATAGATTGGAAATTGATGTGGCGGCTCTATCGTTTGTTCAAAGAGAATAAAATAGGTGTGGTTCATACGCATCACTTCAATCAACTTTTCTACAGCGTATTGGGCGCAAAACTCACAGGCGCAAGAATCGTTCACATGGAACATTCAGTTGAATTTCTAAAGCGCAAACGATTAGCAGTCGCGCTGAAATTTCTATCGCGCTTCTGCGACAAAGTGATTGCCATAGGAAGCGATGGCGCACGCGCCTTGAAAGAGTTGGCGGGCATTCCTGACCATAAGCTTGAAATCATTCGCGCAGGGGTTGACTCTGCCAATTACGCCGAATCAAAGAGCGAAGCTCGCATCGCATTAGGAATCAATCAATCGGAAAAAATCGCTGTGATCGTGGCGCGCTTGTTTCCCGAAAAAAATCATAAACTTTTGCTGCAAGCATTTCGAGAGGTGATTGGTCGCGTAGAGAATGCGCGCCTCCTCATTGTTGGCGAAGGCGTAGAAGAAGCCGCAATTTGTGATGAAATCGCGAAACTGAATTTGCAAGAGCGAGTAACGATGATGGGCGTGCGACGCGATGTTGCGCGCATTCTTGCAGCTTCCGATGTATTCGTTATTTCGTCTGACCGTGAAGGCTTACCGATAGCTGTGCTGGAAGCAATGGCTGCGGCAAAACCTGTCGTAGCGACTGCTGTCGGCGATTTGCCAATGGTTGTAAAAGATGGCGAAACCGGTCGCATTGTTCCTGCAAAGAATCCTCAACAGATGGCTGACGCACTGGTTGAAATTTTCAATGATGAGGAACGCGCAGCAAGGATGGGCGCGAGTGCTTTGCAGGCAGTTGAGGCGTATAGCTTGCAAACCATGATAGGCAAATTTGAAACCCTCTATGCGACGCGATGAGTAGAGAGTTTTCCAAATGTATTTGCCTTTGATGTGACGTTCACCGCAGAGACGCAGAAAGCGCAAAGGCAATGTAGAGTTTCATAAAAGAATAAAATGGGCATCAATGTGACAACAGAAATATCGAATATACAGAGCGTAGCAGTGATTGATTCGCCTATCCTGCAACCGCAGATGCCTCAGGCAAAGAAGCCGAAAATTAAAGATTCTTCAACGCCAAGCGCAACCCCTGACAACAAAATATCCGTAGTTGTGGCACGCGGCGTTGCTGAATTAAAACAACACCTCGAAGCTTGGCAAGCATTAGCCGACGAAGCCATTGAGCCGAATATCTTTTATGAACCGTTGGTGATGATACCCGCTGTCGAATCATTTGGCGCAAACACGGATTTGTATTTTGTTTTCATCTACGCGCCAGACCCTTTGCGACCTTTTGGGGCAAAGATTTTATGCGGCTTCTTTCCCCTGGAGTTTTCACAACGTTACAAAAAATTTCCCGTGCCAGTCTTCAGTTTATGGAAACACGCCTACTGTTTTTTGTGTACGCCTTTGCTCAGAACTGAATACGAGCGCGAAGCTCTTTCAACGTTTTTCGATTGGCTTGAGTCTGACGAATCGCCAGCGTCCTTGATGGAGTTTTGCAGCATCACAGGCGATAGAACTTTTCGTAAATTGTTGACCGATGAATTCAATAATCGCGCTTATTTGACATTTTCTTCCGACAACTTTAATCGCGCCTTGTTTGAGCCGGATTCATTAGAGGGAATTTCCGGCAAACACAAAAAGGAGTTGCGACGACAGCAGAATCGTTTGGCGGAAGAAGGCTTGCTTGAATATGTCGCACTCGAAGAGGAAGCAGACGTTGACAATTGGGTAGAGGATTTTCTTCAACTCGAAGCGAGCGGCTGGAAAGGTCAGGAAGGCAGTGCTTTTGCTCTGAAAGAAATGAGCAAAATTTTTTTTGAAACAGCGGTAAAAGAGGCGTTTGCAAAAAATCAATTAATGATGATTGCCTTGCGATTGAATGGCAAGCCGATTGCAATGAAGTGCAATTTTTTGTCGGGTCGCGGCTCGTTTGCTTTCAAGATCGCGTTTGATGAAAGCTTATCACGCTATTCGCCGGGCGTATTATTGGAGTTAGAAAATATGCGGCGAGTCAACGCTATGCCTGAAATTGAATGGATGGATTCGTGCGCCGTTTCCGAACATTTTATGATTAATCGTTTGTGGACAGGGCGACAGGCGATTGAAACGATTATGGTTTCAACAGGCAAACGTCGGGCAGATTTTTTGGTCTCCGCATTGCCGATGCTGCGATGGTTCAAACGCAAACTTTCGCGCAAAGCGATTCAGAAGGTAAGTCGAAAAGAGGTAGGGGAAAAATGAGTGCAAGCACTGTATTAAATGATGTATCTGCGAAGGTTTACACGCAGGAAAGCGTCGAGAAAACAGCAAAGATTGAAATCGACAGCGAAGATTTTCGCCAGAATTTCAACCGCAAGGCGTTTTATATTCGCCACAATTTAGCCAGTCATCCATTGTTTACTCTGCCGAAATTAATAGAGTTGTATAGACGTTTGCCAGAAGGCTCTGTTGAATATAACGCCGGCAACATTCCTGTGAGTCAAGACCCCGCCTTAACTCCGAAAAACGGTTTGTCAGTGGAAGAGACGATTCGTCGAATCGAAGAATGCCAATCCTGGCTGGTTATCAAAAACGCAGAAAATGACCCTGAATACGCACAGCTTTTGGATGAATGCCTGGACCAGATCGAGCCACACGCTAAGCCTTTTGCTCCGGCTATGTGCAAACGTGAGGCGTATATTTTTATCTCTTCTCCGCATTCGGTCACCCCTTATCACATGGATCCCGAGTACAGTTTTCTGTTGCAGATTCGCGGCAACAAAACGATGAGTATGTTTGATGGCGCAGACCGGGAGATTCTTACAGAGCAAGAGCTTGAACAATATCTTTCTGGCGGTCATCGCAATCTAACCTTCAAAGACGAGTTCCAACAAAAAGCCTGGGTGCGCGATTTGACGCCGGGCTTAGGTCTGCACGTTCCTCTAACTACGCCGCATTGGGTACAAAACGGCAATGATGTTTCCGTCTCTTTCAGCATAGCCTTTCAATCAAAAGAGTCTGATCGGAAAAAGATTATCTATACGACAAATGCTTATCTTCGAAAACGCGGGTTGAATCCGGTTCCTTACCAAAAGTCAGTGTGGCGCGATGAAGCGAAATATTTTTCTTACCGCGCCTTGCGGCGAACCCTGTCTCTGGTCGGGAAAGAATTCTAAGTGTCAGTAACCTGTGATGGTTGGAGTATCGCCTTTCGGGCAATGGCATTAAGGTAAAGAGAAATCCTTACTGGGAGCGCCGACATTCTTGTCCGCCTGCTTTGAGAATGCCGATAGGAATGTCGGCGCTCCAAAAAGCATAAGTCATGCTCTATTCATCATCTTTCTCATAAGGGCAATGGCGACAGCCTGAATCGCAACAGTAGCCGCGCTTCAAATGATAGAGGCTGGTGAAAACCATCAAGCCGTTTTCCCAGTAGTAATCAATTCCTTCTATTAATTTCGGCTGACTTTTCGTAGTTGAAATCATGTTTATTCTAGAACATCTTTTAGAACACCGGATCAGCAAGTTTCGCAAGCATCACAGCCGAAGCCTGTTCGACATCCGCATGCAGCGAATTGCCGTGTGAGTCCATCGTGGCACCTGCGCGTCAAAGATTTTCCGGCAATCGTCACGATGGACTCACACGGTAATTCGCTGCACGCGGATGTCGAACAGGCTTCGGCTGTGATGCTTGCGAAACTTGCTGATCAGGTGTTCTAAAAAGAATTTCTAGAATTAATCATGATTT
>JANMSG010000814.1:0-3016 GCA_031389065.1 Acidobacteriota bacterium
CTTTGACGGGCAGGGGCGCCCGCAGGACGGATTCCTGCGGCTTCATGAAATCTACAACCTGCGAATGCCTGTAGAGTTGGTGGTCTTGAGCGCCTGTCAGACGGGCCTGGGCAAAGAGATCAAGGGTGAAGGGCTGGTCGGGCTGACGCGAGGCTTTATGTATGCCGGGGCGGCGCGTGTCGTGGTCAGTTTGTGGAATGTGAATGACAAAGCGACCGCCGAGTTGATGACGAAGTTCTACCAAAAGATGCTGAAGCAGGGTGAGCGACCGGCAGCGGCGTTGCGCGCGGCGCAGGTCGAGATGTGGAAGCAGAAGCAGTGGCAGTCGCCCTATTACTGGGCGGCGTTCACCCTTCAGGGCGAGTGGCGCTAAGCAAGCCTTGAGTGTGCGAATGGCGCAGGTTTCTGCATTGGTCAAAGTCTACAATATGACTACCGCCAGATGCTCTCAACGCCAATTTCCACTCAACCAACACAACAGGAGGTTGACCCAAGAAAAGGAATAGGAAAGATGCGCGTCGGATGTGACCGGCTTTCGAGCGTGCAGGCGAGACAGATCGTCCCTCATAAATCGGTTTTACAATCCTTTTTTCGCTCAGAAAACCATCGTATGAATACTCATTCTGGACGCCAAACTCCGTATCTGACGAGCGATCCGCCGCATTGGGCAGCACGCGGCTTGTCGTACTTGCTGATCTTGATTTTCACGGCTCTGGTCATCGGCGCGGTTGTGATCAAAGTGCCCGAAACCATTTCCGTCTCTTTCGTGCTGGCGCCGAGACTTGGCACCGATCCGGTGCGAGCCTTGCGACGAGGCATTATCCAGCAGGTTGATCTGCTTGAAGGACAGTCCGTCAAACAAGGTGAGCAGCTGTTTGTGATTCGCTCAGAACAAACGGGCGAGCTATCGGCCGACTTGCGCACGCTCGAAACCGAATTACGGGGAGCCAATGAGAGCCTGCGTCTCGCCAGGGAAAGGTTCCGCAGCCAGCAACAGGCAGCAGTCGAAGCGCGCCTTCGTTTGCAAGGCAGCATAGAGCATCTCGAGCGCATGATTGAGTTGAAATCCGGGGAACTCACGCTGGCCCGCGAAGTCGCCGATAGCTATGCGCAACTGCGTCGTGAGGGCCTAGCAAGCGCAACCGTTCTCAAAGACAGGCAAACCGAAGTTTCGCGCCTGACCGGGCAGCTTGAACAATTCTACAACGAACAGAGAGACACGCGTGCGGCGCTCGAAAAGATCGGGCGCGATGAAGAGATGCAGCGCAACGAATTTCACGAACGCGAACGTGGATTACAGGAAGGCATGGAAAAAATCAAGATTCAGCTCGCCTCGCGCAGCCAGTGGGTTGGACAAAATCAGGGGACGCAATTCATCACCTCGGCCTCTTGTTCCGGCACCATCGTAAAGCTCCACGTCAAAACCAATAATACCCTTGTGAGTGAAGGCGAAATATTGTGCGAGATCGCCTGCGCCGGCGAACGCTTGCAGGCAGAGTTGCAAATCCCACAGGCTGGCGCCGGCCGTGTCAAAACCGGCCAAGCCGTCAAACTACTGTACGACGCCTTCCCTTATCAACAATTCGGCGTCAAATTTGCGAACCTGCGCTGGATCAGTCCGACGACCTCGACCCCTGACTTTCGCGCCCTTGCTGACCTTGATGACGAAAGCATCAATGTCTTGGGGCAACCCACGCCACTCAAGGCAGGGATGGGCGGCCGCGCCGAAGTCGTCATCGCCAAACGGTCGTTGATCAGTATTGCCTTTGATCCGATTCGACAACTCAGAGAGAATATGGCTTCCCCCCCCGAACCAAGACAGCACCCGAGTCCGGCGGCAACGCCGAAAGAAGACCAGTGAGATCAGGACTATCCTTGCCGCTGTGGGGAAAGCGCCCAAGCAGTTACGAAGCAAGTAATCTCGGCAGAATGTGATTGAAAAAGTGAATCAAGAGCTACAGCCCAACACCATGCTATCGCATTACCGCATTGCTGCAAAAATCGGCGCTGGCGGGATGGGAGACATTTATCTCGCCGAAGACGCGCGCTTGCGGCGCAAAGTCGCGCTCAAGGTTTTGCCCGACTCCATCGCTCAGGACAAAGACCGGCTGCGCCGCTTTGAGCGCGAGGCACGGGCCGCATCCTCCTTGAATCATCCCAACATTCTGACGATCCATGAATTCGGCACGGCAGGCGCAACGCATTTTCTGGCGGCTGAATTTATTGATGGCGAGACCTTGCGCTCCCGTCTGCAAAGCGCGCCGCCATCGCTACAGGAGTCTGTAGACATTGTGGTGCAAACGGCGCAGGCGATCTCTGCGGCCCACGAAGCTGGCCTAATTCACCGCGACATCAAGCCGGAAAACCTGATGATTCGCCGCGACGGCATCGTCAAGTTGATCGGTTTCGGCTCGGCGAAACCCATCGAAGGCGCGCCACTCGATGCAGAAGCTGAAACCAGCAAGCCGGGACTGACACAATCCGGGCAGATGATGGGCAGCGTCGCCTATCTGTCACCCGAACAGGTGGGCGGCTTGAGGGTTGATGCGCGCACGGACATCTTCAGCCTCGGCGTGATGCTCTATGAAATGCTGATGCGCCGCCAGCCGTTCGCAGGCAAGACGATCAGTCACACCATCTCCGCCATTCGAGAATCAGAGGCGCCGCCGCTCGCACGGGAATTGCCCGTCGAACTCGCACACATCCTCAAACAGATGCTGGCGAAAAAGGTCGAGGCGCGTTACCCCGATGCCGCCGCCTTGCTCGCCGATTTGAAGAACCTTGCCAAACAGCTGGAGATCGAAGAACAACGCCCATTCGCCGCGCCCGGGGAGCGCGACACTGAAGCGTCAGCGCAAAGCATCCGGGCTCAGACCAACGAGCATCTCGCCGATGTCACAGGTCAGGTGGCGCAGATGGATTCCGGGCTGCGCAGTGTACACATCGCGCACGTTCTGTTCTGTGACATCGTGGGGTATTCTCTATTGCCGATTAACAGGCAAACCCAAGTCATGCA
>JANMSG010000825.1:0-3932 GCA_031389065.1 Acidobacteriota bacterium
GATGGCGATGGCAAAACTGCCAATCTCGTAGACTCGCCCTTCTCCCTCTGGGATCATTACAATCTGACCTAAGTTGTATTGTGACCTTACTGCAATCATTAAAATTTCCTTGTCCTCCATCGCTGTCTTCAGGTTTTCACGACAACCCGCAGAACGTATAAAAAGGATGTAGAGCAAGTTGGCAACCTGCGTGGCTTTTCTATGTAAATAAAGATGCCATTTTGCTCTACATTTTCAGAGAATTGAATATCAATCGCCTGCTAAACTCTGTGGCTCTTGATAGACTAAAGCGTTCACGATCGTAGTAAATTGCGCCGGATGCACAGGGCTACTTGCTTCTAGCCAAGGATCTACGTACGCATCAACAGCGGCTTGTATATCTTTATCGAGTCGTTCGCATATCCTCTCCTCATCATCAATGAGCAGTCGCTTGATTTTCTCTATCCCCAGGCGCTCCACGAAATCATATGTCCGCTCCAGATACTTGCCATGTTCGCGGTAATACTGCATGAATCGCCCCATATACTTGAGGACTTCATCGTGTGAATCTACTACGCAAAGCACATCGCCTTTTCGAACTCGCGAGCCTGCGGCACCACCGATATAAATCTCCCATTTGCCGCCCTCGATGGCTACGGCACCAAGGTCTTTGGTCGTTGCTTCGGAGCAGTTGCGAGGGCAACCTGCCGTTGCCAGTTTCATCTTGTGAGGCGATTCAATTCCTTGGAACCGTCTCTCGATTTGTATACCCAGAGTCGTGCTGTCGCCCACCCCGTAGCGGCAGAACTCAGATCCAACGCAGGTCTTGCAGGTGCGGAATGACTTGGTATATGCGTGACCAGAAGGCATCCCTAAATCCTTCCAGACATCGGGCAGTTTTTCTTTAGGAATGCCGAGCAGATCTATGCGTTGACCGCCGGTAATCTTGACCATAGGCACGTTATATTTATCCGCTACATCGGCAATGCGGCGCAGTTCTGCTGCCGATGTCACGCCGCCGTAGATACGCGGAATCACGCTGAATGTAGCGTCTTTCTGAATGTTGGCATGAACCCGATCGTTGATGAATCGTGCATCTCTTTCATCTACATAATCTATTCCCCAAATCGTTTTCAGTAGCGAAGACAGGCCAACCTTGCTGCCAACATCTTCTTTGCCACCCGCTAAAGCGTTGAAGACCGCAGAGACGCTTCGCAGATTCTGTGCTTTGATGGCTTCGATCAACTCCGGCTTGGCTAGTGACACTCCCGGCACATAATAATGGACCGCAGGATCTTCAACGACGAGGCCGTCACAGGCCATTTCAAGGATGCCTTGAACCTGTGGCTTACAGGAGCCGCAACCGGTTCCTGCGCGTGTGGCATCGCACAGAGATTTGAAGCTGCGATGCCCAGCCTGAATTGCCTCTAGAATCTTTCCCTTGGTGACTCCATTACAGTTGCATATCTGAGCCGAATTCGGCACGTAAGCCAAGGTTAGCGGGTTGTCGTTGTTGTTGATTTGGAACAACAGTTCAGCACGATTATCAGGTAGCTCTGCGGCTCGATCAAATGCCTGTAGAAGAGAAGGTGCGCCCATCCCATCGCCCAAAAGGATTGCCCCTTTGAGTTGACCATCTCGAATGATTAGTTTTTTGTATAGACCGCGTGACGGTTCAACATAAGTCACGACTTCGTCCGCATCGCTTGCCGGCTCTTTGTCTCCCATCACGGCTAACTCGACGCCCATAACCTTCAACTTGGTTGATACTTTCGAGCCGCGATAAGTGGATAGGGAATTGCTCCCTGTGAGTCGGTCTGCCAAGACCTGCGCTTGTTCCCACAGCGGAGCCACCAGCCCGTAAACTTGCCCACGATGCTGTGCACACTCGCCGATTGCATAGATGTCCGGGTCGCCAGAACAAGAGAGATCATCGTCAATCACTATGCCTCGTTCAACGGTGATGCCAGATTGTTTGGCTAATTCTACGTTGGGACGTATGCCTGCTGATATAACCACCATATCGCAATCGAGAGTGGAGCCATCTTTGAAAGCCAAACCTGTCACATGCCCGTTGCCTAGTATGGCTGTCGTTGCCTTTTCAAGATGCACGTGGACGCCCATCTTTTCAAGTGTACCGTTGAGCACAGCACCTGCCTGCTTATCAAGTTGCACTTCCATGAGGTGCGACATCAAGTGTACGACATGCACCTCCAGTCCCTGATTCAGTAAACCGCGTGCGGCTTCGAGACCCAGTAGTCCACCACCAATGACCGCTGCCTTTCGGACATTACCGGCATAGTTGATGATCTGGTCACAATCTTCCAGGGTGCGAAAAACAAAGACGCCGTCTTTGAATCCACCTGTATCAGACGAAAGCCCTTCCATAGGCGGCACGAAAGGCTTGCTGCCTGTTGCGATGACCAGTTTGTCATATTCTTCAACAATGCCCTGATCGCCGTAAATTTTCTTTGCGACTCGATCTATCTCTGCGACACGAACACCGGCGTGCAACTTCACCTTGTTTTGCACATACCAGGCCAGCGGATTGATGAATATATCCTTGGGATCGTGGGTGCCTGAAAGCACACTGGAAAGCAGTATGCGGTTGTAATTGCCATAAGGTTCGTCGCCGAACATCACAATATCGAAGAGGCTGCCGCCGCCGCGTGCAAGCACTTCTTCAACGAACCGCGCACCCGCCATACCATTTCCTATTACCACTAGCCGTTCTCTTGTCACTATAATTCTCCTTGTCATCGAATAAATACAAAATGTGAGTGATCAACTGTTAAGCTTTGAAACTATTGCGCGCCATCCATCATTCGTCATTTTTCATTTTCTGCTCTATTTTTACTGCGCAAATTTTGAACTCCGGCATTCTACTGATGGGATCAAGCGCAGGGTTGGTCAAGCGATTGGCTGATTGCTCGCCTCCCCAATGAAAAGGAACAAACACAGTGTCCTCGCGGATAGTGCTGGTAACTTTCACTCTGAAGCTCGCTGTACCACGACGCGAAGAAAGACTCACCAGGTCTCCATCCATCAGGCTGTGGCGTCTAGCCATGATCGGGTGCATTTCTGCCATCGGCTCCGATGCCAATTTTTGCAAATGAGCAACCCTGCGAGTCTGCGAGCCGGATTGATAATGAGCCATCACACGCCCCGTTGTCAGATAGATGGGATAGTTCGCGGTCGGCTCTTCGGCAGGTTGTTGATGGCGCACTGCGTGGAACCGCGCGCGACCACTGGCTGTAGGAAAGCGATCTGCGAACAAGCGAGGCGTGCCTGGGTGATCTTCTGTAGGGCAAGGCCAAAACACGCCATTGTTGGCTTCAATCTTTTTATATGAAATCCCGTAGTAGTCCGCTACACCTCCCTGGCTTGCCCTCCGTAGCTCTTCAAATACTTCGCCCGTACTGGCGAATGAGAAGAACTTTCTTTTGCCCAGACGCGCCGCAAGATCGCAGAGCATTTCAATATCTGTGTGAACGCCGGTTGGTGGATCGAGAGCCCGCTTACGCAAAATGACTCTGCCTTCGAGGTTCGTCATCGTGCCTTCTTCTTCAGCCCATTGAGCTGCTGGCAACACGACGTCAGCAAGTTCTGCCGTCTCCGATAGGAAGAAGTCAGACACGACTAAAAAGTCCAGGGCTTTCAAACGCTCTTCGATGTGCAGTGAGTTGGGCGCGGATACGACTACGTTTGAACCAATTACTAGCAACGCTCGCACACCACCTTCGCTACCAAGTAAATCGAGCATCTCATAAGCAGACTTACCAGGGCCTGGTATATCTTTTTCGGCGACACCCCAGACCTTTGCCATATGGCGACGGGCTGCGGGGTCGTCTATTTTGCGATAGCCTGGAAGTTGGTCGGCTTTCTGTCCATGCTCGCGTCCTCCTTGCCCATTGCCTTGTCCAGTGAGCGTGCCAAAGCCGCTCGATGGCTTG
>JANMSG010000849.1:0-2651 GCA_031389065.1 Acidobacteriota bacterium
TACCGACAATCAACTCAGCAGTGCCACGATTTTCGTCCGTAGGGTTATAGACTTCATCGCGATAGATGAAGCACACGACGTCGGCGTCTTGCTCAATAGAATTATGGGCGATAACTCCTTTAGATTCAAAGTTTCGTGCGCCAGGAACAGTAAGGTCGAAGACTTCCTCTCTGCCATCTAGAGTAATAGAAATTATTTCATCCCAATACACATCGCTTTCAGCCAACTTCATCAATTGTGGCGAGTCTACTGCTTGAGCTACTCGTGCCGCACGTTCACGGCTCACGTTTTGATTATAAATTCTTGAGCCACAATATGCCGTATTGATTCTTTGCATCATTTGTCGGGAAGTAATTCCTTGCTCTTGCATGGATGGGAACACATACTCTCGCCATATGGAATTGGGAATCGTGTCTATATTGGTATTTGCTACAGAATCCATAATACTTATTTTGATCTCTTCCAAAGAGGTCATTTTATAATTCCCAACCGCCCTTATCTTCTCTGCAAACTTCTCAATATCCCCCTTACCACCGATGATGACGTGATATTGATCTCTGCCTTTTGTACCTTGGGGAACTCTTCTTAAACGCGCATTGATACCGATTCTCAATAACAGCGATTGAACATTTGCTGCTAATTCTTTGCTGCTTGATGCGTAGTAGATTGCCGGATAAGGCAGGTGCTTTTTTCCAGCAGTCTTGAACCTGATGCAGCCATCCGTAGCCCACAGATGGCGCAGGAAAAGAGCGATTGCCGATTGCGGTTGCTCGAAGACTTTATTGGGTACGCGCTTTTCGTGCGACCTCAAACCAAACACACCCAGCTCATCCAACCATTCCGACACGGCGCTTCTGACGTTGTGCGTGTGATGACGCGTGGATGAGAGATAGACTTGATACCAGGTGCGTTCTTTTTTGATGCGTGGCACGATCTTATCGCCAAAGACTTCGACAGCCAGCGCTGCGACCATTTCAGCAAGGTCTTCTTCTCTCGTCGTATATTGAATGGCGTGGCGTGGCAACGTACACCCATCACCTATCAAATGACCAAGCAAAGCCAATTCTGCATCGCTCATAGTTTGCGTTGAAGAGCTTGGCACAATTCTAGGCACTGCCAATCGTTCGCCGACTTTCAGCTCATCCAATCGCCTCCAACCCGCGAAGGTTCGGAATTTGTGATTTGCGGTTGCGCGAATCTCTCGCCCTAAGCGCGTCGTCATTTTGTAAACAGGCTTCACGCCTGTTGAGAAAGCGTTGCTGACAATCGCCCGCTCAATCTTCATTGTCTCTTCATTCAAAGCCCAAACGGCAAAGCCCGATTTGCCTACGAGATCACGAATCGGAACTTCGGCGCCGCTGTCGGCAAGGGTCACGAGACTATCGCCTGCAAGGCATCCCGATTCGCGTAAATCGCTGAGTTGCGGTTTATGGTCGCTGCGCGTTTCGGTGGCGCGTGATAGCTGCGAAAGCGAAATGACAGGGACGTTCAACTCTTTTGCGAGGATCTTCAAATCGCGTGAGATTTGCGACACTTCCTGCTGGCGCGATTCAATACGCCCGCGGCCTGACATCAATTGCATGTAGTCAATGATCAACAGATCAAGTCCGTGTTCGGCTTTCAAACGTCTGGTCTTGGCGCGCATCTCAAGTACGCTTGTGCCTGGTGTATCGTCTATAAAAATCTTGGTCTCGCACAAACGCCGCAACGCATCGGCAAGCCGCGCCCACTCCTCTTGATTCAAATATCCGGTTCGCAAGCGGTGCGCGTCAACGCGAGCTTCGGAACACAGCAAGCGCGATACGAGTTGTTCGGCGGACATTTCCAGACTGAATATGCCTACGGTATTGCCGTTTTTTGCGGCATACAAAGCCATGTTTAAAGCCAATGCCGTATTGTGTGTGACAATGTAATCATCCGAAATATAAAGCTGATCGGGATGTGTGACGGCTATGCAACGCGCCTCTGCCTGGCGTACAGGCTCAATCGAAAAAAACGTCGGCATCTTGCGCCGCTTTCTACTGGCTGTGGCGCGTGCGCGTTTTTCAGTCAAAGTAAAAAGGCTCTGAGGTTCCGGGTGAGCGATGTTGACAATGAAAGATGGTCTACCCTGCCGCTGCTGCCCTTTGTAGCGATAAACCGGTTGTTTATTTTTTATTGTCGCCCAAGCGCCTAATGAGCGGGCTAACTCAACTACATCTCTTGCGAGTTGTTCGCTACATGAAGAAAACCTGACGGAGCCGGTCTTCTCAACCCAACCGTCGGCATCAAGCAAACCTTGTAGCAGCGCAAGGCGAGCTTTGCGGTTTGCGGTTTTATACAATTCCGGGATGAATTTGCTTTCGCTGCCTTCCTCCCACAGCCCCAGGCTTTTCAATTTTTCCCTTAGCGGATTGGGCCAGACACCAAAGCGCCCCGATCGGCGATGTCCTGCGGTTTGGGTGATTCGGTAGTCATACTTTCCCGCATGATTTATGCTGAACTCTTGCCCAAGCTTTGCCGACATTTGGCTCAAAATTGTGGCGCTTGAAGTTGAAAATCGTAAGGCATTGAAATCTCCATCGCCAATGAGCAAGCCGAGAACCCAAGGCTCTATCGGCAAAAGATTGTCGTGTCCAAAATCGCCGGAAAACATGTCAATCCGCAAGCGG
>JANMSG010000855.1:0-2563 GCA_031389065.1 Acidobacteriota bacterium
CCGCAAAGAAGATTATTAGCAAAGCGATGAGGAAAGCTTTGCGCCACAGACGAATCTGGGGAGAGACATTGTGAGGCATGATCTACTCCTGATTATTTTTTGATTATTGAACAGATGAAGAAAGAGTGTAATATCATCGCACAATATGTGTGACAAGCCTGATGTCTGGACACATTTTATTTGTCAGATTGATTGAGCTCTGAAAGAGCGTTATTCGATAGCCCAGCGCATCGCGCTGGGTGAATCCGCCGAGTTAAGTCTCAAGCCCTAAAGGGGCGAAATCAGGTGTTTCGCCCTTTCAGGGCTTGGAAAAACCATCGAATTGGGACCCAGCGCGATGCGCTGGGCTGTTGAATTTCGCACCTTCGGCGCTTTTCAACACATTTTCAAAAAGTGTCCAGACATCAGGGGTAAAGACAGTGAACTACTTTGCTTTCGATAAAAGCAGTCAACCTGTAGAAGCAACCGGCAGCTGGTTCAGGCTCTGCAACTATGAACAAAATGCGCAAGCCAGCAGGCAGGAGATGCCTGCGCTCCCAGGTTATTTTCGGAGGAGTCAAAGATGCAGCGCAATCGGTTAGTTTACGTGGCGCCCTGAAACTAGGAAAACGCAAGCAAACGAACAGTTTGCTCACCATCTTCAGAGGAGATCAAAATGAAGTTATTGTGTATTACGGATCGTCGTGCGCTCTTGACAGAAGCAACTCGGTCGAGGCTTCGATTATCAGTCTGGCTGTTGGCGTTTGTGGCCGCAGTCGTCCTGCTTCGAATGGGGTTCGGCACAGCGACAGCCGCAAGATCACAGAAACCTTCCTCCATTCAAGTCGCTGCAAGCTTGAGCAAGATTCCTACCATAGATTTTGAGCGCGCCGGGAATCAACGACTCAAGTTGAGCGCCGGACGCGATCTGCTGACTGCGTACGAAGGCAATGAAGAGGCCGTCAAAGCCTTGATTGGAAACGCAGCGACACCCCTTGCGAACGCCGCCGATGACTTCGACGAGGACGGCGTGCCGGATCTGGTCTGCGCCTATGCCTCACCTACAGGCGGCTACCTGACGCTGCACCGTGGCAATGTGGATGCGATTTATCCGAATGCGCCGGAGGCCAACAAACGGCACGAGCAGGGCAAGTTCACAGACGCGCCGTTTCTGTCACCGGCTCGCGTCTTTACAGCGCCCCTGGCAGCGGATTTAATCGGCACAGGAGATTTCAATGCCGACGATCACCGCGACCTGATCGCAGCACAAATTGCCGGCAACGCCTTATGGTTCTATGCAGGCGATGGTCATGGTCGCTTTGCCGAGGCAACCCCGATCATTCTTCCCGGCGCGCTGACGGCTCTCGAAGTCGGCGAGATCAACCGCAGGGATGGGCTCGCCGATGTTGTCGTCGGCATAAGCGGCTCAAGCGGAGCGCAGGCCTTGGTATTTGAATCCCCTCTAGGGGCCATCAACGCCCAGCCCGAAATGTTCAATCTGCCCGCACCCGCAACCTCATTGGCGCTGAATGAGATCGTCGGTGACTACGAACAAGACCTCGCCATCGCCGCGGGCAATCAATTGATTGTCATAGGTGGACGTGATCGTAAGCTCTCTTACGAGGCCAGCAATCAAGGAGCGGTCGAGCGACCGCTCCTCTCCAGGCAATCGTTCACCTTCAATATCAAATCGCTCGCCATCGGTCATTTCAGAGGTGACAACAGCACAGATATCGCTATGCTCTGCGAAGACGGCAGAGTGCGAATTAACCGAAACCCGACGCCCGCTCCCAGCAAGCAGAGAAAGAGTTCACTTGCCGGATGGCGCACCAAGATACTTGAGACCGAGCCGTGGCCCCTGGCTTCGAGACTCGTGCGCGCGCGCCTTTCCAGCAATCCGACAGACAGCCTCTTGGTTTTAGACACTGAGAGTCAGCGCTTGAATATCATTGATCAGCCATCGGAAGTCACGAGCAAAAAGTCGGGCCTTACGACGCTTGCATCTTCTGCCGGTAGTGCGAGGGTTTCTTCACTGATTTCCAATGGCGAAGTGATCGCGGCGCTCCCCATGCGGCTAAACAGCGATGCCTTGAGCGATCTTGTGCTCATGAGGAAGGGACACACGCAACCTTCGCTGGTGACCTCGTCACCGCTCGCTACTTTCACGGTCGACAGCACAGGTGATGGGTCGGACGTGATGCCGGGAGATGGCATCTGTGATGACGGGGCCGGCAACTGCACGCTGCGGGCTGCTATCGAAGAAGCGAATGCCACCGCGGGCGCCGATACCATCGAAATATCAATAGGCGCGGGAGCGGTTACTATCTCGCCAACTACCGCGTTTCCTCAGATTACAGAGACGCTGACGGTTGACGGGACAACGCAACCTGGCTTTGCAGGCACTCCCCTTGTCGAGATCAACGGTTCGAGCGTAGCGCCTGGGGCCGCGGGTTTTGCAATATCAGGGACCAGCAACTGTGTGGTGCGCGGTTTTGTTATCAACCGCTTTCAGGGAGTGCTGGGCAACCGGAGCAGCGGTGTGACGGTGGCAGGTTCAAATCATATCATTGAAGGCAATTTTCTT
>JANMSG010000904.1:0-8985 GCA_031389065.1 Acidobacteriota bacterium
TTTATCTTCCCGCGCATAGCGCAGGGCTTCCAGATGAACCTTCGTTACCAGCGGACATGTTGCGTCTATGACTTTCAGATTTTTGCTCGCAGCGATTTCATGAATTTCCGGCGAAACGCCGTGCGCGCTAAACACACAGACGTTGCCCGCGGGGACTTCTGCGAGACTGTCAACAAAAATTACCCCGCGTTTACTGAGGGTTTCAACCACATATTGGTTGTGGACGATTTCATGGAAGACATAGATTGGTTCAGGGAATAAATCTATGGCTCTTTCGACGATATCAATCGCTCTTACAACTCCCGCGCAAAAGCCCCGAGGTTTCGCCAGCACTACTTTTTTTATCATCAAACTTCAACCTTCCTATTTCTACAAGGTGCCAAGTGACATTGGAATTATAGCCACCAGTTTGAGGTTACTCAACGCCACTTTCGAAACAAACAGAGGAGGGGCGTGGGGAAGGTGGGGTGGGAAGAGATTCAATTGAATCCTTATGCTCATTTCGTAATCGCGCTTGAGCGAACCGTAAAAAGCCATGTCTCCCCACCTCCCCACCTCCCTCATCTTGCTATCACGCAATACTTCAAAAATCCTGCCTCGCCATTTAACGCGCTTGCCGCACAGGCTCAAGCACCAGATTGCAAAGCTTAACAAATCGCGCTCTGGTAACCGCCAAAAATACTTTTTCAAAATCTGGTCGCGCGTCCAATACACGCCGATCACCCAACCCATTAACATTCGGTTCATCAGCGCCGCAGCTAACAAAACCAGACGGCAGCTTGGTTATGGTTATGTGGAGCATTTTGATTCCCGCCGCGAAGCCAACTTATGCGGGGAGCGAAATCAAAGCGACACCGACGCAAACCAGTAACGTGCCAATCAAACGCTCGCGGCTGAGTTTTTCTTTCAGGAAAATTTTCGCGGCGAAGGTTTTGATGACAAAACCGAGTGAAGTGGCAGGAATGACCAGGCTTAAATCTGCCGACGACAACAGGACAAGAAAGACAACAAAGTTCAACACTATCAACACAAATCCTACGACGAAGAATTTATTGGTCAAAACTCGCCAGGCGATCTTCACCAACTCGCTGATGCGTAGCGTAGAAATTTCGCCTAACTGTCTCATAGATTTGGCGATCAACACTTCCCCTGTGGCGTTTGCCAGAACCAGGAGCAGTACCAACATGGCTATCTTTGTATTCATGCATCACCTCCTTCGCTTGCTTCGAGGGTTTCCGTCTTGATTTTCGAACGGGAGACGAAGGCGACGCCAACGCAAATGATAATCGCACCCAGCCAGCGGGTCAGCGAAACCTGTTCGTCCAAAAAATATTTGGCGCAAGCTACATTCAAAACGTAGCCGAATGAAGTGGCAGGCAAAATGAAACTCAAATCAGCCCACGAAAGCGCCGCTGTAAAGAGCACAAAAAATGTCCCCAGAAACACTATGCCCAGCCAAATCATAGGGTTTTGCGCGACTTGCGAAATTGTCGCCCCAAGGTTTGCGCCTTCGATGCCGTGCATACCTTTTTTCAAAATTATGTTGCCCGCGACTTGCGCGAGGATTGCCAAAATTAACACCACAGGAGTTTTCATAAATTTTCATCCCAATTGAAATCGCCAAGCGCTTTGCGACGCGCCCGCTTGCAGCGTTTGCTCACTTTGCGGTTTGCTAAAGTCTCGCATTCTACCATAAGTTGTTTGACAATTTGTTACCGCTACATCGCTCTTCCGTTTTTTGCGCGATGCATGGTAAAGATGGAGTGGCAATGAAATTGACGGCACAACAACTGAAAGATTACGAGCGCGACGGGTTTCTGGTTTTAGAGAATTTCGTCAGCGCTGAAGCTTGCGACGAACTCAGGAATCGCGCGGCTCAGTTGGTCGCGGGGTTTGAGTTGCAAGGCGAGGCTTCGATTTTTTCGACCCACGAACAGAGGCGCACAAGCGACAATTACTTTCTCGAATCGGGCGACAAAATCCGCTTCTTTTTTGAAGAAGACGCTTTTGATGAAGCAGGAAATTTGCGCCAAAGTATGGCGGGTTCCCTCAACAAAATCGGTCATGCCTTACATGACCTTGACCCGGTGTTTGCAACCTTCTCGCGCACCTCGGCGCTCAAAGAATTAGTCGCATCGCTCAGATATACAAAGCCCCTGCTTTTGCAATCCATGTACATCTTCAAACAACCAAACATAGGCGGCGAAGTCACTTGTCATCAAGACGCTACGTTTTTGTACACGCAGCCGATGAGTCTCATGGGATTGTGGTTTGCGCTCGAAGATGCGACAAAGGAAAATGGCTGTTTATATGCTCTTGCAGGGGGTCATCAATCGGGTTTGAAATCGCGTTTCGTTCGCGCAGAAGAAGGCGGAACGCGTTTTGAAAAGCTCGACGAAAGCGCGTGGGATACGGATAAATTGACTTGCCTGGAAGTGAAGAAAGGCACGTTGATACTCTTGAACGGATTATTGCCGCATTTGAGCTACGCCAATACTTCGGCGAAATCACGTCACGCCTACACGCTTCACGTCATCGAAGGCAATAGCGATTATCCGCGAGAGAATTGGTTGCAGCGTTCTGCGAATTTGCCTCTGCGCGGTTTTTAATTGAACAGCCAGCCATAGAGAAAGAAGCATTTTCTCTATGGCTGGCTGTCTGTTGATTTCATAAAGATTGAATGCCTTTTAAGGGGCTTGCACACGGATAATTCGTCCTGTAAAAATCTCCGTCACGAACAGGTCTCCGCTTACAGGGTCTTGCGCCAGACTCGTAGGTGATACCAGATTCGTAAGCAACACAACAGGCGCACCATCCGGCTGGTCAAAGCGCGACAATCTTCCGGGTGTGTTCGGCGTCAGCATAGCGGTGCTGAATTCCAGCGTGAAGAAGACGTCTTGATTGTTTGAGTTTTTTGCCGGAAGCACATCAATCGCTGACGACAAGCCGCCAATAAACGGCTCGTTGGCGGTATTGACAAGTCGGATTTTTCGCACATCGGCGGTGCCGGCAGGAAACGGAAAGCCTGTCAAAAACGTCACCAGCAGGCTTTTGCCTACCAAGCGAATACTGTTTGGCACAGGGTCTATGACAGGCGGTCCAAACGGCAGTGGATTCGGTCGGCGCGGAAAGCTTATCAGCGTTCGTGTCGCCCCTGTGTCGCTGTCAACTTCATAGATATTGTTCTGACTCGCATCTACGACATACAGCAGATTGCCCCTGACGACGATGCCAAATGGATTGGCGGTGCGCACGGCAGCGCTGGGAAAGTCCGCCGTGAAGTTGGGGAAATTGGTCACCAACTCCACCACTAATTGATTGCCGAGTGCATCGGTCAGTTTCAAAAAACCTTGATTCTGTAAGGCGAGTTGATCGGCAAAGGTCATGGTGAAGCCTTGCGTAGTCTCTTCGGCTTGCGGGCTGAGGCGGATGGAGAGCACGGCACTTACAAATGGCGAGGCCGGGTTTGGATTAGGTATTTCTGTGCCCGGCACAGGTCCAACGATTGTTCCACCGCCTGACCCTATGACCACAAATAAGGTGCGCCCGCGAAATGCCAGCCCCGATGGACCTGACGGATCATTGTTGGGAGGCGCAAACCCTGATGGCAGTCCATCGAGCAGGGTGCGGCGATTGCCGCTGAGATCGAGAATTGAAATTCGTCCGGTGTTGGGTCCGTTGCCGGATTCAGTGACCAGCAGATTGCCTTTCGGGGAGACGATGATTTTGTTCGGCCCTCGCAATCCTGTGGCGAACACTGAAGTGGTTGCGGTTTGAGCGCTGGCATTGATGCTTGCGAGCACAAGCGTCAACACCGTTACAGTAATAAAATACAGATGTCTTTTGTTCATGTCTTTTCTCCTTTTAATGGTTAAATGATTCCGTATTGCATTGTAGCAAATCGGTCGCAGCCTATCAGAAATTTGTGGCGCAATAATTTGCACTGGTTTGCCGGATGAATACTTCTGTTTTGCGGACACGCCAGGTTGTCAAACCCTTGCGCCTGTTGCCCGGAGCCTCTCTTGCCCTACTATCTGGGGCAGCTTCAGAGGCGAGCAATAAAGCCAGTACCGCCCGCTTGGTCACGCAAACCGATGAAAAAAGCTACCCCATCACTACACACCCCTCGCGGATAAAGGGCGAAATCGATTAACGGAATAAAACCTAAAGGCGATAGGTCGGTAGCTTTCCACAGCGAGACACTCTGCGCTGCGGCATTGGTCACACAAATGCGTTCGCCATCGAAGGCGGCCTGGAAAGCTCCGTCCAACCCGTTGCCAGTCAACTCGGCCAGCACTGTTCCTGTCAGCCCACCTACAGCGCGCACCACAAACACCTTGTCGGGTGTCGTGCAGGGTATCCAGAGATTCGTGCCGTCAAAGACCGGGAATTGCACATCACCACTCAGGGGAATGGTTTGCAGGACAGCGCCAGTCGTCGTATCCACGCGCTTGAGCGTGGTATCGCCCGCATCTGTGACCCAGAGGTTGGCTCCGTCGAAGAGAATGCCTCGCGGTTGGCTGAACCCTGTCGTGAAGGTGGTCGTATCGTTAAAGTCCAGGCGCGCTCTTGAAAGAGAGCCGGTTCCTGGTCCTGTGCCGTTATTTGCCGTCCACAGGTTTTCCCCGTCGTAAGTGATACCTACAGGGTTATTCCCTACGCTTTTTAATAAGACCATCGGCTGGTTGGTCACACGCCGGATGTCTGAATAATAAATTTTCCCCGGCGATTGAAATGATGCGACAAATACAAAGCCATCAACGATGATAAGCTGTTCGGGTGAGGGGACGCCGGTTAAGGTGCAAATCAACTCACCCGTTTTAATGTCTATCCTCGATACGGTATTGCCCTCGGTGTTAGAAACCCAAACAGTTAGTCCATCGCAAGCCAGGACCCGCGGATTATGAAAATTAGTTGCAGTTAAGAATCTAAAAAAAGTACTTTTATTCGTCCACCACTCGCCGAGGGCGGCGCGAGTGTGGCTTCGCTTGACCGACTGATCCAGAGTGCGCGTGGTGAATGCTGCCATCTGCTCACGGGTGACGGTTTGCGTTGGACTGTAGGTGGTCGCCGTTGTGCCGTTGGTCAGCCCTGAAAAATAGGCAGCGGCGATCTGGCAGAAGAAGGGGCTCGCCATCACATCTGTAAATGGCAAAGTAGTAGTTACTCCTCCACAACTTCCGGTATCAGCCTGGATTTTGCTTGATAGGAAAGTCAGGCTTGTCATCAATGAAATAAGTAGAACAAAGCGAATAGCAACTAAACGATTAAATTTCATAGAGAATCTCCTTACAATTGCATTCACTTTGAGTGAAGCAAAGAGTTATGGCAGATGAGCAACAAACCATCGGCGCTTTCCGTGAAATGCAAGGTCCCGGACTCTATCCATCTATAGATCGCACGGACGCTACTGCCAATTACCGTTGCCGCTTCTTCGGGCTTCAGCCCTTGCACAGTCACGCCGCAGATATTGCAGCGGATTTGTCTTTGACCGCCATTACTTTGTTTGATAGCAAAAATCTCGTAAGTCTCGACGGTAATTTGTGTCTTTTTCACTTTCACGCATCCCCCGATTGTTTTGCCTTGCTCATCAGATATTGGCTATACTCGGTTTCGCAATTTGCATTGCCTGTATTGCTATGGCAATCGAACCGCATCATGGGGGAACAGCTTTCTAAATGTCTTTAGGATGGCACTTATTTTTTCTAAATTTTCTAAAGGGCGTAGATGAGTCAATCAAATCAACAGTTATATGAATTTGGCGAGTTTCGCCTTGATGCACAAAAGCGCACCTTACAGCGCAAAGGCGAACTGGTGCCACTTGCGCCAAAGACGTTTGATCTGCTGCTTGTGCTGGTCAGGCATTCGGGGCAAGCGCTTGAAAAAGACAAGTTGATGGAGATGCTCTGGCCCGACAGCATAGTTGAAGAAGCCAATCTGCCGCAAAACATCTCGGCGCTCAGAAAAGCACTGGGTGAAAGCCCCAATGAACGCAAATATATCACGACGATTTCCGGCAGAGGCTATAAATTTGCCGCCGAAGTAAAGGAATCGCTTAACGAAGATACAGCCGTCGTCATCGGCAGATACTCAAAAGCTACCCTTATCGTCCAGGAGCAGGAAGAAGAGACAGAGACCTTATCGAACAACGAGAAAGTGCAGTTGCCTCCGTCCAGCCTTTCCGGTTTCAATCGGAAGCAGTTGTTTCGGGTGCTGCTGGCGTTTGGCATTTTCGTCTTAGTTGCGGGCACGCTTAGCTTCTGGCTGTTCCTCAAATCAAAAGAGCCGTCGCCTAAAACAGCGATTCAATCGCTTGCCGTGTTGCCGTTCATCAACGTCAGTCAAGACCCAAATGCCGATTATCTAGCGGACGGAATTACCGAAAGCATCATTAACAATTTGTCTCAACTTTCGCGATTAAAAGTGATGTCGCAGAATTCCGCATTTCGTTTTAAGAATAATCAAACCGACACGAAAAATATCGCTTCGCAACTGAACGTGGAAACGCTGGTGACGGGCGATATCAAACAAATCGGTGATAAGTTTGTCATTAATGTCCGCCTGATTGATGCAAGTGATGATTCGCAGATTTGGGGCAATCAATATGTCAAAACTTCTGCTGACATCATCGCCATACAAAACGAAATCGCCCAAGTGGTGGCGCAAAATCTGCGTTTGAAATTATCCGATTCAGAACGACAGCAACTCGGCAAGAACTATACGGCAAACGCCGAAGCCTATCAGCTTTACCTCAGAGGACGTTTTCACGTTTTCAAATTGACACCGCCGCATATCAATACGGGCATTTCGTATTTCCAACAGGCGATTGCCATGGACTCTACCTACGCGCTAGCTTACGTCGGCATCGCCGATGCCTATCGCTCACTTGCACTTGGCGCCGAGATGCTGCCAAGCGAGACGCTGCCCAAATCGAAAGCGGCGGCAAACAAGGCAATCGAAATTGACGATACTCTCTCCGAAGGTCATACGGCTCTCGGTATGACCATATTTTGGGGCGACTGGGATTGGAGCGCTGCCGAAAATCAATTCAAGCGAGCCTTAGAGCTGAATCCGAATAGCGCGAATGCTCACCTGTTTTACGCGCATCTACTTTCAAACACAGGGCGGCACGCCGAAGCCCTCGCCGAAGTCAAACTTGCCAGAGAACTCGACCCGCTTTTTCCCTTTGGCAACGCACTCGAAGGGCAATTTCTGCTGCACGCCGGACGCACAGATGAAGCATTAGACAGATTGCAGAAAACTTTTGAACTGGCACCGAATTTCTGGATGCCCCATTTATTTGCTTCAAGCGCCTACATTGAGAAAGGAATGTATGCGGAAGCCATCGCCGAAGCCCGCAAAGCGCGCGAACTTTCACCCATTCTAACCGTTTCAGATGCCCACGAAGGCTACGCTTTAGCGAAAGCGGGAAGGCGCGATGAGGCGCGAGCCGTGCTGAACAAATTACTGAAACTGTCAACCGAGCGGTACGTTCCCCCTCCCCACATAGCGAGGATTTATAGCGGGCTTGGCGAAAATGACAAAACCTTTGAATGGTTGGAGAAAGGCTACCAACAGCATGACCCGAAAATGACTTTTCTGAAAGTCCAACCGAAATGGAATAATTTGCGCGCCGAACCGCGATTCAAAGACCTCCTGCGGCGGATGAACTTCCCACTCTAAATGACTCGATTTGCGCCGCACCGCGCTTTCAAAATCTGTTGCACCGCTGCGGGGTTACGCCATAAGTAGCGACAAACATAGCAACTCTGCCTCGATAATTGTCGGTCAATCAACAAAACGATATGGAATTAACACTTGAGAAATTCACCATTCGCAATTGGCAAACGGGAGACGAAACGTCGCTTGTGCATCACGCCAACAATCGAAAAATCTGGCGCAATGTGCGGGATAAATTTCCGCATCCTTACACGCTGGAAGATGCCGTGTGGTGGATTGGCTTTGCAAATTCTGAAACCCCTGTTACCAATTTTGCCATCGCAGTAGATGGTGCGGCAGTCGGCGGCATCGGGTTGATTTTGCGCGATGATGTCTATCGCCTCTCGGCTGAAATCGGTTACTGGTTAGGCGAAGACTTCTGGGGGCGCGGCATCGTTACAGGAGCTGTTGGCGCGATGGCAGATTATGCGTTTGCGAATTTCAATCTGTGTCGCATCTACGCCGAAGTCTTTGAATGGAATCCCGCTTCGATGCGCGTCTTGGAAAAAGCCGGTTTCCAGTTTGAAGGCAGACTGAAAAAAAGCCTCATAAAAGACGGGCAAATCATTGATGCTTGCATTTATGCGCTTATTCGTTAGAGAGAAAATACATGAGCGATGTGATTGTCAGACACTACCTGGAAGATTCTATTTTGCAGTTTCGCAAGATGAAGAAGCTTGCCGAAAAAGCGATGCGACAACTATCCGACGAAGAGTTTTTCGTTTTGCTTGACGAAGAATCGAACAGTGTAGCCTTGATCGTCAAACACCTCAACGGCAACTTGCGTTCGCGTTGGACAGATTTTCTAACGACCGATGGAGAGAAGGATTGGCGCAAGCGTGACAGTGAATTCCGTATCACATCAAACGATTCCAGAGAGTCTCTGATGCAGGCATGGGAAGAGGGCTGGCAAGTTTTATTTGATGCGCTTGCGCCTTTGCAGATTGAAGACTTTGATAAAAAGATAACGATTCGTGGCGAGCCGCACAGTATCGTTGAAGCCATCAATCGCCAGTTGACACATTATTCCTATCACATCGGTCAGATCGTTTTTCTGGCAAAGCATCTGAAATCAACAGCGTGGAAAACCTTGAGCGTGGCGCGAAACAAGTCCGAAGAGTTTCGCCAGGAAATGTTGAGCAAAAATCAATAAAAATGCTGAGAAAGACCTGATGTCTGGACACATTTTATTTGTCAGATTGATTGAGCTCTGAAAGAGCGTTATTCGATAGCCCAGCGCATCGCGCTGGGTGAATCCGCCGAGTT
>JANMSG010000911.1:0-4563 GCA_031389065.1 Acidobacteriota bacterium
GCCGTTTTTGGCAATTCTTTCTGGCGAGGCAATGACGATGGGCGATGAAGGATTGAAGCCGTTTGCAAATCAAAAATACTTGAACCTGGAGAGTTTCAAAAAAGACGGGACGGGCGTTGCGACGCCTTTGTGGTTTGCTGAAAAAGACGGAACGATTTACATCTATACGCTTGCCGATGCATGGAAGGTGAAACGCATACGCAACAACCCGCGCGTGCGAATCGCGCCTTGCGATATGCGCGGCAAATTGAAAGGCAATTGGGTCGAAGCGCAAGCCAGAATCGTAGAAAGCAACGACGAAGAACAACTGGGTCACCAACTGCTGGATAAAAAATACGGCTGGCAAAAGATGGTTGGGAATCTCTTCAGCAGTTTCCGCAACCGCCAACGCGCCGTGATTGCCATCAATGTTTAATGCAATATGACAAACTTTTTCAGATTTACCAATGTACTGCTACTCATTTTTGCGATCGTTGTCTGCAACGCGCAAAGCCAACAAGCAGACCGCACGACTCTAGTTCAACAAATTGATTCTCCTGCGATGGTCAATAGCGGCGAGCCGAATCTATATGCGACGGCTGACGGGCGAGTGTTTTTCAGTTGGATTGAAAAACTTGGCGACAATCTCCACGCCCTGAAATTTGCGGTTCTCAAACAAGGCAAATGGTCTGTGCCGCGAACCGTGGCCGAAGGCAAAAATTGGTTTGTCAACTGGGCAGATTTCCCTTCGCTTATAGAACTCAAAGACGGGTCGCTCCTCGCGCACTGGTTGGTGAAAAGCGATGCCAAGACCTACGCTTATAACGTCAACCTCTCGCGTTCAAACGATGGCGGGAAAACTTGGAGCAAGCCTCTTGTGCCTCACAAAGACAACACGTTCACCGAACACGGTTTTGTTTCCCTGCTGCGTTTGAACAATGGGCGCGCCGGTGTTTTTTGGTTGGACGGGCGTAACTTCACTACCAAAGAAGGCGAGCAGGGACATAGCGGACACGGCGCTTTGACAGATGAAATGACTTTGCGCTATGCGGCAATTGACGCCAGGGGCAAGTTATTCGATGAAGCGCAAATTGACGGACGGGTCTGTGATTGTTGCCAAACTTCGGCTGCCGTTACCAGCCAAGGATTGATTGTCGCTTATCGTGACCGCACCCAAAAAGAGGTGCGCGATATTTCCATCTTGCGATTCGTGAAAGGGAAATGGACAGGGCCGCAAGTCTTACACAAAGACGGTTGGGAAATTAACGGCTGCCCGGTCAATGGCCCTTCTGTCGCTGCTGCGGGCAAGCATGTCGTCGTCGCCTGGTTCACCGCCGCAAAAGATTTGCCTCAGGTCAACGTAGCTTTTTCAAACGATGCAGGTGCGACCTTCACCGAGGCTATTAAAATTGATGACGGCAAACCTTTGGGGCGAGTCGAAGCCGTTATGCTCGGCGATAATACAGCTCTGGTGGTGTGGCTGGAGCGCGCAGAAAAAGGCGCGGAGATACGTGTCAAACGCATTCAAGCAAACGCTGCAAAAGGTGCAAGCTTCAGGGTGGCAGAAGCAAACGCCGCGCGCGCCAGCGGTTTCCCGCAAATCGCCGTTACAAAAGATGAGGTGATATTTGCGTGGACGCAAAATGTGCCGCAGTCGATTGTCAAAGTTGGCATCATGAAACTGGCTAGCCTCAAATGATAGATTCAAGATTTGCTAATCATAGCCAAGCATCACTTCACGTTTGCATCACGAAAATCGAAACTCATCATTTGATAAAGAAAGTTTTCCCGGTCACAGAGAATTTCGCAGTGAGCGTTTCCGTAGAAGATGATTGAGCCCCTGGTTGCATTCCGCCGACCGCGATTTCAAAGTCTCCGGGTTCGACGACGCGCTTGAATTGACTGTCAATCAAAGACAGTTGTCGCGGTGTAAGCGTAAACGAAACTGTCTGAGACTCGCCGGGCTGCAAATGAATTCGTTTGAAACCTTGCAACGAACGAATCGGCACGGGTGCGGAAGCCGCTAAATCTTTCACGTAAACTTGCACCACTTCGTCGCCAGCCATTTTTCCTATGTTCTTGACTTGAACCGTGACAGCAACATTTTGTCCAACTTTCACGCCTTTCGGAATCGCCAGTTTGCTGTAAGCGAATCGCGTATAGCTCAAACCATAACCAAACGGAAATAGTGGCTCGCCTGTGAAATAACGATAGGTACGATCCTTCATGTTGTAATCTTCAAAAGGTGGCAATTGATCTACGGATTGATAAAAAGTTACGGGCAATCGCCCTGCCGGGTTATAGTCGCCGAAAAGCACATCAGAGAGAGCCGTGCCGCCTTCTTCGCCAGAATACCAGGTCTGAACGATAGCAGGGACGTTTTCATTCGCCCAATTGATAGCTAGCGCGCTGCCGCTGGTTAAGACCAGAACGACGGGCTTGCCTGTTGCCTGCACAGCTTTGAGCAATCCTTCCTGCACCTTTGGCAGACGGATGTCTGTGCGATCTCCGCCGCGAAATCCTTCGAGTGGCACATCCATCTCTTCGCCTTCAAGACGTGGCGTGATGCCGCCGACAAAAATCACCACATCAGATTCAGCCGCTGCTTTCAAGGCTCTCTTTGCAGCCTCTTCGGCAGGCGTGCCCCATTGAAAACTCACTTCCGCGCCACCGCTGCCTTGAAAATACTCCAGCTTGATTTTGTAAGCTCGCCCTGCGTCAAGCTTGATTTTGGCTTGGCGTGTTTGTGCCGCGTGTTGACTCCAGTTGTCTATGATTAGTTTGTCGTCTAACCATAATCTGTAGCCGTCGTCACCTCTCACCAAAAGTATGTGCTGGCCGGACACCACAGGCGTAAGCGCACCGGTCCAGCGAATCGAGAAATCGGTTTCTGGCAATCCCGAAACCTTCTCGCCCGTTGTCCAATTCGAGTTGATGGTTGAATCAAGGCGCGTCAAGAGGGGCGCACCTTCGAGATTTTTATTGTTGAAGTATTCCGCTTTCAAGCCTTGCTGGTTGTCCACTTTGAGAGCCGCAGCAGGCACAAGGTTATAGACCGCTTCGTCGTCAACCAGATCGCAGCCTTGCTCATAGACGACCTGCGTTTGCTTCGCTACTTTATTTTCGATGCCTTTCAGCAGGGTGACAAACTTTGATGGCGTACCGTTGTAGTTTCCCAATAAGACGAGCGCATCGTCAGCCGTAGGACCGATGACAGCAATCTTCTTTAAATCTTTCCTGAGCGGCAACAGATTGTCTCGATTTTTCAACAGGACAATTGATTTGCGGGCAGCTTGCAAAGCCAGTTGGCGATGCCGAGGAGTATCGTTTTCGGCAATCGAAATTTTTGTATAGGGCACCATCTGCGGCGGGTCGAACATACCCAGTTTGAAACGCGCAGTGAAAAGTCTTCTGACTGAATTATCAATCTCTGCTTCGCGCACGAGTCCTTGTTTCACAGCTTTGACCAGCGAGGGATAATCCGTGCCACAGTCCAAATCCGTGCCCGCACGCACAGTCATCGCAGAAGCTTCAGCCGCAGTGTTGACCAGTTTATGAAATTTGTAAATGTCATAAACCGCGCCGCAATCAGAGACGATGTAGCCCGTAAATCCCCAATCCTGGCGCAGAATTTTTCTCAGCAGGGTGTCGCTTGAACAGCAAGGCTCACCCAGGTAGCGGTTATAGGCGCACATCACAGAATACGCGCCAGCCTCTTTGATGCAGGCTTCAAAGGCTGGCAGGTAAGTGTCGTATAGGTCTCGCTGATTGGTCACCGCATCGAAACGATGGCGCTCCGGTTCGGGCCCGCTATGCACCGCGTAATGTTTTGGCGTAGCGATGACTTTGAAATATTTCGGATGATTTCCTTGCAGTCCTTTGACAAACTCAACGCCCATACGAGATGTCAGATAAGGGTCTTCGCCGTAAGTCTCCTGTCCGCGTCCCCAGCGCGGATCACGAAAGATGTTGATATTGGGACTCCACATCGTCAGCCCTTTGTATCTGCCGCGATCCCCGCGACTAACGAAATCATTATGTTTGGCGCGAGCTTCCGTAGAAATCACATCGGCGACGCGAAACATCAGGTCTCTATCCCAGGTTGCGGCCAGACCGATGGCTTGCGGAAAGACCGTAGCAATGCCGGCTCGCGCCACGCCGTGCAGGCTCTCGTTCCACCAGTTGTAGGCTGGAATATCGAGCCTTGGAATGGCTATGGCGATATCTGTCATTTGCGAAATTTTTTCTTCCAGAGTCAGGCGGGAAACCAGATCATTGACGCGATCTTTGATTGGCAGCCGATGGTTTTTATACTTCGGGACGGAACTGTGGGTTTGCGCGAAAAGCGACAAGCTCAGCAGCACAATGATCATCAACGCCGCGCCAATTTTTCTAACATACATCTATTACGCCTCCAAAGTAGCAACACGTTCAAGTGTGGGCTAATGCTGTGTTGCTCAATCTTAGCCCGCGAATGCGGGCGATAGCATAGAGCCCTGTGCGTGAGCGCGGGGTGTGAAAGCGATTCGATTTCTCCGAGCCCGTGAAACGGGTGATAGATCGGTTGATGAAAATCTATCGCCC
>JANMSG010000913.1:0-7772 GCA_031389065.1 Acidobacteriota bacterium
GGGCGATAGATTTTCATCAACCGATCTATCACCCGTTTCACGGGCTCGGAGAAATCGAATCGCTTTCACACCCCGCGCTCACGCACAGGGCTCTATGCTATCGCCCGCATTCGCGGGCTAAGATTGAGCAACACAGCATTACTCCACTACTTTCTTTCGCATGGATAGGAAAGATTCGCCTACTCCAATTTTAATTGAAATTCCTAAGCTTTATCATCAGATTCGCTACAAAAACAAAATGATTGACGGGCTTTTTGTTGTGAGGTATAGTCGCGCAGGTAGCCTCTCCAAGAGATCCAGTCTCAGATTGAATGTCTCCCAAAATGCTCCTACGGGCACTACATTTTTGTCAGCTTAAGGAGAACACATGGCAGAAATCAAAGGTATATTGCTCAATGCCTGGATGACTTTTCTGAATAATCGTTATGGCGCGCAGACAATCGCTCAAGAACTTAACCAACTCAACGAGGAAGATCGCTTGCTACTTTCATCGCCATTTCTAGCCTCTAGCTGGTATCCATACAGCACGTTACATTCGTTTCGCCAACTCACCCAACCGCTTACCACTCCAGCCGATCAAAATCTCTCGTTTGAGATAGGCAGTTACCTTGCCGAGTATGTATTTACTGGTGTTTATAAGTCTCTGCTAGACAAAGAGCCTCTAAAACAGTTGGAAAAATTTTCCTGGATACGAAATTTCTTCTTTCAAGAGACACGGATATTAGAGACCGAAATCATAAACGACTGCAGTTGTCTGGTGCGCTATCGTTATGATAAAGGTGCAACTCCTACGCGCGCCATCTGTGAAAGCCTCAGCGGTTTTTGGAGCAAGACATTGGAATTGTCTGGAGCCGCCAAGGTTCGTTCAACGCATCCAAAATGCGTTGTCAAGGGGGCAACTTGCTGCGAGTTTATATTCGAGTGGGAAGCGCGCGCATCTGCCCAATCCTAACGCCTGCGCTCCCCTTCGGATGCAATGCCTATTTGGCTCAATCGGACATCTTTGACTTGATTCATACAGCGATAAATGGGTTTAGCTAACGCCAGGTCATCACGAAATAAGAATACATCGCGTTGCACGAGAGCGACCTTTACTACAGCGCTACTTGCATCAAGCTTTCGGCGTAAAGCCAAGCACAATGTCAAAGCGCGCTGCCAGTTCGCCGATGCGCGATGCTTTGAGGGGCGCGAAATCCACCATCAGGGAGTTGCGGGCTTTGGCATCACGCATCCCTTTGAGAATGCCGTCTCCATCGTTTCCCGGATGCCCTTTGATGTAGCATTGGGTGGTGAACTTATCCATCCCTTTCACCTTGACGGCAACATGAATATGCGGCGTGCGTCCGGGATAAGGGACTGGCTTAATGGTGCGGAAAGAGTATTCGCCGGTCGAGCCTGTCAGAAAGCGACCAAACCCTTGAAAGTTCGCGTCACGCTTGTCACGGTTGACGCTGCCTGTGTGAAGATAGGCTGCGTTGTTATCTACCTGCCAGATTTCCACCACGGCGCTTCTGATTGGTTCGCCACGACTATCAAGAATACGCCCGCTCAAATACGTGATGTCTCCTACGGCGGGGGTGATCGCATCATTGATGATCAGCAAGTCGTTGTCTGTGTCGAGTGGCATTTTATTGGGGTAAAAGGGACCCTCTGTTTGACTTGGTGTTTGGATCAATTGTTCAGCAAAAACACCCGGCGTGAAGTATGCCGCAGTACCAAATGTGCCAACGGCTATGCCGCTTAGAAAATGCCTGCGTGTGAAACCTGATTTATTATCCTTCATGACTTAGAACCTCCTTGTTGGTTAATGAAATTGAGTCACAGTGATGTGACTCAGAAGCGTTTGCAGCGATGACAAGTGTTGCCTTGAAACAGGCTGCTGTAGCCCGTTTCGCGTGTTTCCTGCCTGATGACCGAATTGACGGTGTGGCTCACGCAAGCATCGGAAACAAACGGCTGTTGCCGCCTGACGTCCCATGACTGGTTACCGTCTTGTGATTTTAGGCATATAACTCTTTCGAATAGCGAGAGGCAATCAAGCCTGTAGCCTCCGAAAGGTCCAAATCTTGTACTAACAACCCTTCCTTGCCGTAGGGCAGATACGCTAAACATTTGCCCGATGGAGCAATAATGCTCGTCGCAGATTCTTGAAAACGCATCGCGTAATTCACGCTGGCAAAAAAGATTGTATTTTCCACACTACGGCAAATCATTGCCTTTTCCCAGAAAGGCGAATCGGCATCGCCCCATTTCGTTAAAGTTAACCCTGCTTTATCGCTTCCTGTGTAAGCCAGGTGAAAAACAATTTTCGCACCGCGAACCGCAGCCCATCTAACAGTTTCAGGGTAACGCCATCCTTCGTGACAAATCGCAATACCGAATTTTACGTTGTTGGCCTCGAATAGCTGTCGGTCTTGTCCCGCAACGTATAAGCCATCTTCTTCAGGGGCAATTTGATTTTTGGTTTGATACCCTTGAACTTCTCCTGTATGCGAGATAACAAAAGCGACATTTTGCAAACCCAATGTGGTTTGCAAATCCATACCGATAATCGTTGTTACTGAATTTTCTTTTGCCGCCTGACAAATTTCATCAAGAGCAGATTCAAGAGCCGCTTGAGGGTAAACCGGAACGGTAAAATCTTGTCCGCGCAACCCCGGAAGGTAGGATTCAGGGAAACACACAATTTGAACATTTTGCGCCGCTGCTTCAGCCAGGAAATGTTTGACTTTAGCTACGCCTTCGGTAAGGGATGCAGCAAATTGCGGGGATGCTAAACCAATTCTTATATTCATTTTCTACATTTAGTACAAGCAGATGGCTAACTACGATTAGGCAAATCACGCAGTTTGAAATATTGTGAATTTGCCTTTGCTCTGACGAACTTGTTTCCCTGATTACAAACATTTATGTTTGTAATCAGGGAAACTTTTAAGCCCCTTTTGCTTTTTCAAGTCGTCTCGGAGTCGAGTGATTCACTTCGCTTTCTTTTCGCTGATGCAGTAGAGGTGAGTCTGACTGCGTAAAAATAATTCGCCTTCGGCAATAATCGGCGAAGCGATGAACACTTGATCCTCCAGCACATTCGTAGCGATGACTTCCATCTTCTCGCCCAACTTCACAACGATCACATTGCCTTCTTCACTTGCCAGATAGAGCTTCCCATTTGTCGCCACCGGAGATGCTTTGAAATTGTATGGTCGAGGCAATCGCACTTGATGATAAAACGGCTCACCATTGGCTATATTGAAACAACTGAGTTGCCCGCTGTCGGTTATGACATACAGTTTATTGTCGTGAAGAACCGGAGAAAGGGTGTAAGAGATTCCGCGTGTCTGGCTCCACAACACCGAATCTGTGCCGGTAAGATCGCCCTCTTTACCTAGCTTGATAGCCAGTAATTTCGGATCGCGATGTCCGCTCATCACATAGATCACGCCGTTATGATAGATCGGCACGGGGATGACATTGCTCCCTAATCCGCCGCATTCCCAAATCAATTTGCCTGTCTTCACATCATAGCTTCGCACCTTTTTGGTAGCGGCGAGGATGACTTGACGACGACCGGCATGTTCGATAATCAGTGGTGTACTCCAGGAGCTTGCCTCATCTCGCGCAGCTCTCCACAACTCTTTGCCTGTGCGCTTATCGAGCGTAACGAAGAACGAGTCTGTTTCCTGGTCGAAATTCAAATAGATACGCTCCTGATCAATAGCCGGAGCGGCTCCTTCGCCAAACTGCAAACGCATTTTCATCTTCACGCCCAGGTCTTTTTCCCAGATGAGTTTGCCATTCATGTCGAAACAGTAAATGCCGCGCGAGCCGAAAGAGGCGTAAACGAATTTGCCATCGGTGATCGGCGAACTCGAAGCGAAACTACCGTAGGCGCGATGATACCCTTCATGAGGCGTAGCCACGCGAGCCGTTTTCTGCCAGATGACTTTGCCGGTTTTTCTATCAACACAAAGGAGATCGAATTTATGTTCAATCATTGCGCCCGCGCCGCCCCCGGGACCGCCGCGTCCGGGTTGTGGCTGTGCGCTTTGATTATCAACAGGCGCAGGTGGTGCAGGCTTGCCGGTTGGAATTGCCGTTGTCAGAAAAATCTTATCGCCCCAGATGATCGGAGTCGAAAAGCCGCGCCCCTGAATTTCGGTTTTCCACTTGATGTTTTTGGTATCGTCAAAAGTTGTAGGCGCATCTGTGCGCGCAGTGCCGTTAAAGTTAGGACCCCGCCATTCAGCCCAGTGCGCTGGCGAGTTATCGGCAAATGCCGCTGCGCCAATCAACATGCATAAAAGTGTCGTCAAAGCGACGAATAGAGTTTTCTTCATGATCTCAAATTTCCTCATGTATAAGTTTAAAATTTTTCCCGCATTTGCTATTTTTTGCCGTCATCAACTCATCTTGATGCGAGTCCACTGTGTCGAACCATTACCAGCTTACTTTGAAAGGTGAATGAATGATAAAACTAAAGACTGAAAAGTAAAAGCTCACGCTGTTAACAGAGACTTAAATATTCGAGCTTCAATGAATCCGCAGTGCCACACTGAAAGGCGCCAAGTGATGAGAGATATTCGAGAGACGTTTCCATACGCTCTGGGTGAAAGGCTAACGCTTCTCATCACCCGAAATGTAATGGGTCGTGATTAAATCCAAATAGCTTGGATAGCGTTTCTCATCGAAGTCTTTGAGGAAGACAGTCATCTGTTGCAACATAGTGAACAGAAGGTGACCTGACATTGCCGCCGGATGTGGAGAGCGACTTAGTGCTGATCGAATGAAGAGGCTCTTGTCATTGATCGGCAACTTTCGCACGTTGTTGGCGAATGACGCGAATGAATCGCCATCGAACAGATATTGCTCGACATTCGAGGTGTAGAACGCGGTTACCGTGAAGCCGTTTTTCTTTAAGTATTCGCCCACCGCTGCGATGGCTTTTTTGCCGCCGAAATCGCCAACGATAGGGATAATCATATTTTTGCTGTGCATCCCGCGCACGAAATCAAAGTCTTCAACACTGGCAAGAAAATTCCCTTGCTTTCCTTTCTGATCTGTCCCCTCAATAATTTCCTTGAAGGTGGGGAAGAAAGTACCAACCCCATCCATACGATAAGAGATATCCAAGCCATCGCTGCGAAAGCTTTTATATACATACTCCAGACTTTTCTGATCGTCAGCAGAAAGTGGGAATTGAAATTCGTCTTGTATTACTTTGCGGACTGCTGCAAGGTTCGCCTCGTACGTCTTATCGTCTGCGGGAGCCTTGCCGAAAAAAACCATTAATTCATTGACGGGAGCCTCAGGCGAGGGGACTTTTTCATTCGGCAGAGGCTTGCTCAACAGGCGCGAAAGGAATTGCAGGCGATTTGGTGAAAGATGAAAAATCGCTTTGTACATTAAATGTTGAATGATCGCCTGACGACGGATGTCTATGATGAAAGCGATGCGCGGGCGAATCTTGGCGATGTAGGTGAAATTTTGTTCGGGACCTACGCCAATGTAAGCGCCGCCAGTTGCGCCAAGTTGTCGCATCTTATCGACGACGTGCAGATAGGCGGTTTCGTTCGAAGTGAAATTGTCGGAGCGAAAATAACCCCCATCTTCGGAGAATTCATTGAGTAAGCGAGAAAAATCTTTAGCAGATAAACTATCAGGCTGCTTCGCTTGAGGAGCTGTTGTTTGCCCAAAGGTAACCCCTGAGACCAGTAGCAAGAGGAAGGCAAGCGCATTTACAGGCAACAGACGTCGCCGGTAGAACCGCTGACGATTGTTGGTGAACACGTGGAAAAAGACTGTTTTTTGTCTGTACGAAAGTGCGGTCAAAGAAAAGCAAATCGTTTTATTCATATCAGAGACTCCTCGAGGTACACTAAAAAAGAATCATACAGTTTAATTCCTTTTGCCGAAATGATGAATAATGAGTGGTTGATGACTAATTGTTCTCGGCTAGAGACCGCTTCTCAACTATTTTTTATCAAAGAGCGGAAAGATATTTTGAAACAGATGGTCTTTGATTTCTCTGTCCAACACGCGAGTGTTCTGTCCCGAATCTTTCTCGGTAGGTATGGCGTGCGTGTTGAAGGCGACCAGGTATGCGGTGCGCGAATCGGGTCGCAAATAAAAATGCGAGATGAAGCCGTTCTGGCTTCCGCTATGACCGATGAAGTGTTGCCCGTAATTATCTTCGATGAAATAGGTCAAGCCCAGCCAATCTTTTCTAGCTTTGCCGTCGGTCGCCGCCGGCTCAATTTTAACTTGTGGCTGCCACATCTCTTCCAGCGTTGAACGCTTCAATACCTGATCGTAGACGGCTTGTTTTTTGCCATCGCCCATCAGGAAATTGATGTACTTGACCATGTCTGGTAGAGGCGCGTTCAACCCACCGTTAGAAACTGTGATGCCCGTATCTACATCGAAGCGTGCAGGGGTGAGCTTGCCATTTTCAAGGGTGTAGCTATGTGAACGATGCTTCAACAGATGGTAAGGCGTGGTGTCGAAATAGGTACGGTGCATCTCTAAGGGCTTGAAGATATTTTTATCAATGTACACTTCATAATCTTCATGAGCGAGCAATTCGATAAGGCGACCTAAATAGATAATCCCCGGATTTGAGTAGCTGAATTTCGTTCCTGGCTTAAACAAGATTTCCGTGTAAGGCAACATCGCTACGAGTTGTTGCCACTGCGCAGGCTCATGCGGATGCCAATCTTTTTCGCCACCCCAATGCCAAGTCGAGTCTCGAAAACCGGCGCTGTGACTCATCAAATGGCGAATGGTGATTTCGCTCATCTCGCCAAAAGGGTTATGTACAGCTTTGAGTTCGGGGACATATTTAATAATCGGATCGTCGAGTTTCAGCAGACCTCTATCGCGCAACTGCATAATCGCTATGCCTGTGAAGGACTTGGTAATCGAAGCCCAATGATAAATCGTTCCTTCCTCAACCGCCTGTTTCTTCTCGATGTTCGCCATGCCGTAAAACTCTTTCGCGATGGTTTGATTATTGTGAACCAGGTAGAGGCTGCTGCCGACGATGCCATGTTTGCGAAGCGATTGTTCATAAAATGCTTTGAAGACTTTATAGTTTTGCTCAAATTCGTTTTTATTTTGCGCGTTGATTGATTGCATAGCGAGACCTGAAAGTAAGACCAACGAGATGATGCGCGCTTTTGCATTATTCATCTTGCTTCCTTTGAAAAGCGAGAAGCGCAGGAAGGATTCCTGCTTTTTCCCGCATAGATTTCATTGTTTCAGAATGTCGTCATCGCGACATCACTGATCCCTTTCAATGATGTGACTTGGACTTCAAGCTTTGTTGATTGCAAACTTCGCAGCTGAAAGCCCGCGTTGCTTGTTGAGTGCGAGATAGGCAAGATAACACGAAATCGAAAGGCAATGAAACCGCCGCGAGGCGTGTACGACAATGGCTTGCAAAGTTTTTTCAGGAGGGCATTGCTATGGGAACAATCATTGAAGAGCCAGAAACAAAAAGGATTGAAGAAAACGAAGCGAGTCAGGTTGAAAATAAGCAGTAGCCTATCTATAGGTTTCAAGAAAAAGAATTTCCGAGGAAAGCAGAAGTGCGCCGCCAATCGTACCGTAGACTGTCTAGTCTGCGGATGTTTCATGAACTGAAAAATGCAAAGAAAACATCAACTCTGGCTGCAAACTCTCGTTCTTCGGCAATTTTTGAGCAACACAAGGCTCCGCAGACTAGATAGTCTACGGTACATTTCTTTTTCTTAACCTCTATAGCTGAGCAAGTGGGG
>JANMSG010000938.1:0-3028 GCA_031389065.1 Acidobacteriota bacterium
CGCTGTTACTGAGACCGAAGTCTCCACTCATTGTAGCGCCCCTGGCGTCGAGTTGCAGATAATGACGATTGTTGGTCTGTTGTTTTTCGACTTCGAGTACGCGGATCGCTCCTTGCGTGCCGAGTTTGCTCCAGCCCAGCAAGCCATCGGGAAATTCAAACGAGCGGTTCTTGATAAGTTCGGCGTACATGCCGCCGTCTGCGCCGAAGTTGATGTCCTCGAAAAAAATACCAAATTGATGGGGGCTGACAGCGGCGCGAGGTTTGTCTACCTGCACGGTCAGGGTATTACCTTGGGACAGTACCTGGAACGGTTGTGACAGGTAACCAAGAGCCAGCAAGAGCGGCAGCGCTCCAAATCGGACATAGCGGATGAGTTGTCTCATTTTCATAAGGTGAAAAGGTGGGACAAGCCGACCACTTGTCTCACGTTCCAAGGCAACGAATCAAAATACGATCTTCGCTCCGAACTCTACCACACACCAAGGCAACGAATCAAAATAGGATCTTCACTCCGAATTGCATTACACGCAGCGTATTGATCTGCTCCGTGACTCTGCCGAAGATGGAACGCGCAAGAAGGTTACAGCCCAGAAAGAAAACGATCTTGATTGACAGTCATCTCCCGTGGTGCCTACTCTTGCAGTCGTGAGCCAATTGGTTGCACAAATCAAAAATGCCGCGCGTGCGCTGGGCTTTGAAGTCGTCGGCATCGCTTCGGTTGAGGCGCTTGCTACGGATGACGAAGCTTTTCGCCAGTGGCGCGAAGCCGGATTTGCCGCACAGATGAACTACATGACGCGCCGCACGGAACTTCACGCGCATCCGAAAACGCTTGTGCCAGAGGCTTCGTCCATCCTCACGCTGGCGATTAATTACTACGTTGACGCGCCGGTTTTCCAACACGAAAATCGTTATGGTCGCATAGCGCGTTACGCCTGGGGACTCGATTATCACGACGCTGTCAAAGCGCGTTTGCTTGAGCTTGCTGGCGAGATAGAAACCCTGGCGGGTCGAAAACTTCAATCGCGTTGTTTCGTTGACGCCGTGCCTTTGCTTGAGCGCGCCGTTGCCGCAAGCGCCGGCATAGGTTTTTTCGGTAAGAACACCAACCTGCTGCAAGCGAAAAGCGGCTCGTGGTTTTTTCTTTCAGAAATCCTCGTTGATTTGGAATTACCAGCCGATGAGCGGCAAATGAAAGTTAGTTGCGGCACTTGTCATCGTTGCCTGGATGCTTGCCCTACGAATGCCTTTGCGGGTGCTTATAAACTCGATTCGCGGCGTTGCATCTCGTATCTGACGATAGAAAACAAAGGCGCGATTCCCGTTGACTTGCGTGAGGGGTTAGGCGAATGGATATTTGGTTGCGACGTTTGCCAGGAGATGCGCCCCGAAGCTACCAAATACGTGCCGCTGCCACCAATCATACGCGGACAATCAGAATTAGTGTGCCCGTTCAATCGTTTCGCAAAAGAGACAAACTGGAAGGAGTTTCATCCTGAGTATGGTAGCGGACCAAGGCTTGATTTAGTTGAAATTCTTTCCCTTAAAACCGACGAAGAGTTTCGTGCCAGATTTAAAGGTACACCTCTTACTCGCCCCAAGCGTCGCGGCTTGTTACGCAACGCTGCCGTAGCGGCTCGTAATATCGAATGCACCGCGGCTATCCCTATGCTCATCGAGCGGATCAGCACAGACCCTGAACCATTAATTCGCTCACATGCCTTGTGGGCTATGGCGTATCTTGACAGACAGAAGGCCAAACCTTTTATTGAGCAAGCACTCGCTGATCCAGATATTCAAGTACGGGAAGAAGCAATTTTGCTGAAAGCCTAAATTCCAAATTGCGAGTCTGAATTTGCTGTAGAGGGTTTTGCGTACCGAGTAAGCTGAGTCCGACAAAAGATAAGCAACTTCTAGCGATTGAAAGATTGGTTTTTCAGACCTGTCAATCCTGGCTCAAGGTGTTTTTTCTTATGTCGGACTCCAGTTAAGTTATTTCGCCCTATCGCATATCTCTATGCTTCCAAAGCAGACAAAACCAAATCCGCTTCAGCATCGCGACGACGAGACATTCCTCTTTCAATCGTCGTGCCCCGCCATAACCTCTTCATCAACCTTATCTGCTCCGCTATTTGTCTATAATCTTTCGCCGGCACCAAGTCCTTAATGGCGCGCATCTCCCTTCTCCTGTCGCCGGCCAGCGATTCTCCGCGATTAAAAACTAAAGAGAGAAGAGCGCCCTGGCAATTCGGGTGTACATCTCCTATACCCGGAAATATTCTTGTGGTTTTCTCCCAAAATTTTGGAATGGTTACGGCTTCATAAACCGCAAAAGCCGCTGACCAGGAAATAACAATATTTCTAACTGAAGGAAGTGCAGCGCGAGCCTGAGTCCCCGTCTTTCCTGCACATCCAAGGAGACGCGCAATCGCGGTTTCGGTTAAATGCGCCGACCAATCCTGGCGTATGGTTGCTGGGAAGTTATAGCCAAGATCATACCCCACACCAATTGTCACACCAGAAGCTTCACCGGGCCAGGTTGGGGATTGGAGAAAACGGTTGTAATAAACTTCTCCTCCTCCTACCTCAAAGCGCAAGATGAGTTGCATACTTGCTTGGTTAAGCATCATATTCTTCCTCCTTTGCTCTGGCTTGCAGATCCAGAAGCCGTTCAGAGGTAGCAACATCAATCAGCCTAAGGCTATTGAAATTGGCAGCACTACCAGATGGCGAGAGCGGATTCACAGGCCTATGCGGCAAGAGCGGATTCGCAGATGACTGTGGCGAATGCGGATGCACAGGTAGCGGTGATAAAAACGGATTCTGTGTGCCGCTCAAGGGATTTTTGGCTTTCACTACATCCTTCACGTACTGGGCGAATTTCGTCACCGAGTTCGCCCCTTCCGCTCCTACACTGATGAGCAGAGCAGTGATAAACAGATCCCAACCCTTTGAGATTTCCATGGGCGATTGCAAGGTGTTTTTAGCGGCAGTAAGGACACGAAGATCGGTTGCGAAAATGGCAA
>JANMSG010000099.1:0-7293 GCA_031389065.1 Acidobacteriota bacterium
CCGCAGACTAGACAGTCTACGGTACAATCAGGATCCCTATATATACTTCCACAGCCTCTACGGTTGACCTTTTGTGGTCGTCCCTCATTAGAGAAGTACGAGGTTTACTTGGATATTCTGTATTTCAGGCAGAGGCGCACACTTCAGGAACGCCCGTACAGTGATTTCAAGTTTTCGGTCATGCCCAATTACAACTCGCTAAAATTTACAATTTGTCTTGCTCTGTTTTGGCAACCCTCACGATTTCAAAATTTATTGCGAAATAATTAGATTGATGGAGTCATTAAAATTAATTTCTTGACTCTTACCAGAGGCGGATGCTATACAGTCAGTGTTTATTTAGATTTCAAAGGCTTATGACAAAAATGATGCGTTCTATGTCTTCCTGTCCTTGTTGTTGTATGCATAACAGCATACCGGGCAGAGCCTTTGATGGAGGTGCATCATAAATTAAGTTCTAAATAAACCCTGAGAAAACTCAGAATTAAGAATTTAAGAAAACCCACCACAGGCTTGAAACCTGCGGTGGGTTTTTCGTTTTGGCGATTTTTCAAAGCGGATGAAAACCAAACGACCGAGCAACATAAAATGAATGACACGCAAAGCAAAATCGGCAAGGTTTATTTGATCGGCGCAGGACCTGGCGATCCAAAACTCCTGACCATCAAAGCCGCCGAAGCCATCGCCGCAAGCGACGTAATTATTTACGATTATCTGGTCAATCCCGAAATTTTGGCCCATTCGCGGCGCAACACAGAGCTGGTTTACGTTGGTAAACGCGCTGGCGAACCCTCCATCTCACAAGACGAAATCAATGAAATTCTAGTTGAGCGCGCCCGCGCAGGGCAGATTGTGGCGCGACTCAAAGGCGGCGACCCTTTCATCTTCGGACGCGGCGGCGAAGAGGCTGAAGCGTTAGTCGAAGCCGGAATCCATTGGGAAGTGATTCCGGGCATTTCATCGGGAGTCGCGGCTGCCGCTTACGCAGGCATTCCTCTGACACATCGCAACTACTCTTCAAGCGTCGCCTTCATCACAGGACACGACACACGGAAACGACGAGCCGATGTTGATTGGCGCTCGGCGGCGCATTTTGCAGACACGCTGGTGATTTTTATGTGCGCCGAGACCATCAGAGAGATCACGCTCTCTTTGATTGAAGGCGGACGCCTGGCTTCAACGCCTATTGCCATCATTCGCTGGGGAACCTACGAAGATCAAGAGGTCTATTCGGGAACCTTGGCAGATTTAGCCTACGAAAACGAAGCAATCGAAAATCTCGAAATCAAGCCTCCGGCAATTGCCATCGTCGGCGAAGTGGTAACGCTTAAAGACAAATTGAATTGGTTCAAGCATCAATCAATTGAACTCGGCGCAGTCGCTCTATTGAACACATAAACAGGAGAATTTTATGGCGCAATCGAAAACAGAATTGGTATCGCTTACCTCAAACCTGCACATTTTTGACCGCATCGAAGACGCGGCAAGGCAGTTAGAAACTGCATCGCCGCAAGAAATTCTTGAATGGGCTTTTGCTGAATTCGCAGACGGCATGACCATCGCAACAGGCTTTGGAGCAGAAGGCATGGCGCTCATTGACATCGCCGCAACCATCAATGCGCAGGTGGATGTTTTCTTTCTCGACACAGACTTTCTATTTCAGGAAACCTATGCCTTGCGCCGCCGTCTGGAAGAGCGCTACCAGATAGAGATTCGCGCTTTCAAAACGGAGCTTTCGCCCGCCGCGCAAGACCAAGTTCACGGAGCTAACCTCTGGTCAAGCGACCCCGATTTATGTTGCCGGCTGAGGAAACTGGAACCTTTGAAAGATGCTTTGCAGGGTCGCCGCGCCTGGGGCACTGCCATACGGCGCGACCAAACTCCTGCGCGTGCCAACGCCAAGGTCGTCGAATGGGATTCGCGTTGGAATTTAGTGAAGATCAATCCGCTTGCGCGTTGGAGCAAGCGCGATGTCTGGCAACATATTTTTAAGAACAGTGTGCCGTATAACCCGCTTCACAACGAAGGCTACTTGAGCATCGGTTGCACACATTGTACGCGCCCCGTGAGCGCAAATGAAGATGAGCGCGCAGGACGTTGGGCAGGATTTACCAAGACCGAATGCGGACTGCACGCTTAATAGAGTTTATAAAATTTAATTAGAGGAGATTGATTTACATAATGAGTAAGCAAGGAACAGTAATTTGGCTGACAGGGCTTTCGGGCGCTGGCAAAACGACGCTGGCGCAAGGTTTGTCAAAGCGCTTGAAAGCCGCAGGGCTACAGGTGGAAACGCTTGACGGTGATGAAGTGCGCGAGAATTTGAGTCGCGGACTGGGCTTTTCAAAAGCCGACCGCGATACCAATGTCCATCGCATAGGATATGTGGCACGGTTGCTGGCGCGTAATAAAGTAGTGGTCATCGTCCCTGTCATCGCGCCCTACAGAGAAACACGCAGTGATGTGCGGCGGTTAATTCAAAATGATAATTCGCAATTTATAGAAGTCTTCGTGCGTTGCGATTTGCAAACCTTGATTGAACGCGATGTGAAGGGCTTATACAAAAAAGCTCTTGCCGGCGAAGTCAAAAATTTCACAGGCGTCAGCGACCCTTACGAGGAACCGCTGGAGCCGGATGTTCTGGTTGATACATTTGCGGAAACCGTGCAGCAGAGCGAAGCGCGAATCCTGGCAAAGCTGGTTGAATTTGGCTTGCTCGATGACGAGACCACACAACCCAGAAATTTTGCGCTCGTCGAAGCCGTAGCGATTCAGTAATAGAGATGTTTGGGGTATCGCCTTTATGCGGAATTCACCACTATCTTATCACTCCGTTGAAGGTGGTACTCCAAACTTATTCAAGAGATGCAGTTGATGAATAAGTTTGGAGAGATTCAAAAAAACAGAGACGGGCTTGATGCGCTGGTAGATATTTATCGTTACGCAGAGACCGGCAACGGCGCGCCCGGTAATAAAGATCTCTTTCGAAAATACGGCATATACACACAGCGACCTGCTCAAGACGGTTTCTTCATGGTTCGCATACGCATACCCGGCGGCGATCTGACGCCTGTCGAACTGCGCGCCATCGCCGAACTCTCTGACCGTTACGGCAGAGCGCTTGCAGACATCACCGTCCGGCAAAACATTCAACTTCATTGGGTGCGACGCGAGAGCCTGCCAGTGATTTTAGACCGCTTGCGCGAAGTCGGGTTATCAACGACCGAAGCTTTCGGTGGAGGGGTTCGCAACATCCTCAACTGCCCTGCGTCCGGCGTTGATGAAAAAGAACTCTACGACACCACGCCGCTTATCCAACAACTGAACGATTTCTTTGTTGCCAGCCGTGACTTCTCTGACCTGCCGCGCAAGTTCAAAATCGCCATCACAGGTTGCGCGCATCGTTGCGTCTATCCCGAAATCAACGACATAGGCATATTCGCGGTGCGCGATCAAGAGACCGGCGGTGTGGCGTTTCGGGCTCGCGTAGGCGGCGGACTTTCAACCGCTCCGCGTTTTTCAAAAGACCTTGGCGTATTAGTTGCCCCTGAAGAAGTAGTTGATTTATGTGCCGCGATTGCAAGAGTATTTGGCGACGAAGGCAATCGTAATGACGGCAAATCAGCGCGCGTCAATTATGTGCTTGAGCAAGAGGAGATCCCGCACTTTCGCCAAGCCGTTGAAGCCGCGCGTGGAAGGAAATTACGCCGCGCCGCACATGCCGAAGCAGAACCTGTCACCGAACGCGACCGCTCGCATCTAGGGATTCATCGTCAACGCGAACAAGGTTTTTATTACGTTGGCCTTTCGATTGTTGGCGGGCGCACAAATGCTCTTGAGTTGAAGCGCCTTGCAGACCTGGCCGAAGAATTTGGCAGCGGCAGAATGAGAACCACCAATACGCAAAATATTTTGCTGCTCGATATTCCCGAAATGAATTTGCACGCCTTGAAACAAGAACTTGACGCAAGCGAATTCGATTACCATCCGAGTTGGGCGCGCAAAGGCATGCTCGCCTGCACAGGCATACAATTTTGCAAACTCGCGATTGCTGAGACCAAGAATCGCGCCAAAGAATTGGACGACTATCTTTCAAACGCTGTTGAGATGGACGACCCGGTTCGCATCAGCGTCACAGGCTGCCCGAACTCTTGCGGTCAACATCAGATTTGCGATGTCGGTTTGGAAGGCTCGCTCGTTACGATGGATGGCGTCAAGCGCGAATCCTTCCAAGTCTTTTTAGGCGGCGGCGTAGGCGCGCACGAAACCTTGGGAAGAAGGATCGGGGTTCGCATCCCTTCGGAAGAATTGAGTGAATCAATGGCTCGTTTATTCAGCCGTTATAAAAATGACCGCGTTAGTAGCGAGACATTTCAAGAATTCTGTTTGCGTCACAGCGATGAAAATCTGGCGGAATACCTTACAGCACCTGTCGAGGCAAGGAGCGCGCAATATTAAATTACCATTTATCAGCCAGGTTTCTCGTGCCTGATTGGTCCGTGCTTTCAAATCAGATCATCGGTACTTCTTCCTATCACCAGACTTGAGCAAAATTCCCTTAACTACAAATTAAACGCTCGGACGAGAAAGGCAGCCATCTGCGCACGCGTCACCGTGCTGCCTGGACAATAGAGCGGCGGGCTGGCGTTACATCCGAGTGTGATCTCGCGCACTGCCATCTCTTCGATATATGCACAAAACGGATTCGAAGGCGGCACATCCTGAAAGCGCTGCGAGCCCGGAGTGGGCGGAATGTAACCAGGGTTGTGCAAGGCGCGTATCATGAAAGCAGCCATCTGCTCGCGCAATACAGGAGCCGTGGGACAGTAGTTGCCACCTCCACATCCAAGGGTGATTTGAAGCACCGCCATCCGATCTATGAAGGCATAAAACGGATTATTTGGCGGCACGTCAGTGAAGCGCTGCGAGCCAGGTGTGGGTGGATTGAATTCGCCTTTGGCTCTCAGGATGAAGGCCGCCATCTGTTCGCGGGTGACCACTTGATCGGGGCAGAAGTTGCCGCCGCTGCAACCGAGAGTAATGCCACGCGCCGAGAGTTTGCCAATCTCTGTGTAGAAGGGATGAGAAAGAGGCACATCAAGGAAAGCGGCTCCCTGATAAACGGTGAAGGTCTGCCCAGCAATCGTGAGGGTTCCTGTGCGCGAGATGCTGGTGAGGTTTTCGCTTACTGTATAGGTGACCGAGCCCTCACCATTGCCTGATGCGCCACTATTGAGGGTTATCCATCCTTCATTGCTTGCTGCTGTCCAACTGCCTGTGCTGATCACGCTCATGCTGCCATTGCCACCTGTTGAGGGAAAGGATTGGCTCTGCGGAGAGAGGCTCGCAGCTCCCCCATCACCCTGGTAACGCGCGACTCCGAATAGGTGCAATCCCTCGTGGAAGGAAACCTTTCCGGCTACAACGAAGTTTCCATCAGGCTGAATCTTCACGCCAAGGGCTACGTCACCTGTGAGACCGGCTGGGGGGTTAAAGATTCCGAAATCGGTCCATACTCTGCCGTTGTTGCCAAAGCTTGCATCCGGAGTCCCATCCGGATTCAGACGAAGAATGGCAAAATCGATGTGCGTGCCGTTGGGATTGCGGTCAAGATTTTTGGCATAGCCGACGGCGATAATCTTGCCATTTGCTTGTACTGCGACACCATAAGCCTGATCGTAATCATTGATGCCATCAAAATCGAGGGTGAATCGTCCGTCGCCATCGAAGCTTGAGTCCAGACTGCCATCCGGATGATAGCGAGCGATAGCAAAGTCCGGTTTCCCCCCTTGCAGATTGCTATTGTTGTTGGCCCAACCAGCAGCAACAATCCGGTTGTCCGGAGCGAGGACAACCGATGACGCATATTCTTCATAGTTGTTAACGAAGGGAGTGCTTACTTTCCCGTCGCCATCGAAAGAGGGGTCAAGGCTGCCGTCCGGATTATAGCGCGCCAAGGCAAAGTCTGCGCTGCTCGACGGTGTGTAACAAACTCCTGCCAGCACAATCCTGTCATCGGGCTGAAGCAGCGCCGCATAGGCGCGGTCACCACTGCCAAAAAAATCGGTCAGGACTTTGCCATCGCCATCGAAAGAGGAATCAAGGCTGCCATCGGGGTTGTAACGAACCATCGCGAAATCATAAGTCGTGCCGTTATTCGGTCCATTGGTTGCAAACCCGGCTGCTACGATCTTGCCATCTCTTTGAACCAAAACCCCAAGCGCTTCATCAAGACTGTCGAAAAAGTCGGTTATGAGTTTGCCATCCCCATCAAAGGAGTTATCGAGGCTGCCATCGGGGTTATATCGCACCAGGGCAAAACCGTAATTGGCAGAATTTGGACTGGCGCTAATATAGGCCTTGCCAGCTACGACGATCTTGCCGTCCGGTTGCAGGGCAACCGCATGCGCCTCGTCATTGATTTCGCCGACTCTGGTGGTAATTTGGCCGCCGTTGCCGAAACTGGAATCCGGGCTGCCATCCGGGTTGTATCTGGCGACAGCAAATCCACTACTCGTGTCCTGAACGAAGGCGTACCCGGCCGCAACAATTTTGCCGTCCGGTTGGATGGCGAGTGCGCGCGCCGAAGCACGGTCGCCATAGCCGAATTGCGTGTTATTGAAAAAGCGGGTCACCACCCTACCTTGGGTGCCGAATGAGGTATCCAAGTCTCCGGATGCGGCTTGCGCAACACCAGAAAGTTTCGGAGAGGAAAGCACAATAGTGAAGGTGAATGTCAGTATGAGGCTCGTTATGCGTATCAGCTTAGATACCTGAAAACTGGTTTGGAAAGTGCTATTTTTCATATCTTACGATCCCTTGGGCATCCACAGTCGCGCTTATTTGACGCAGAATATATAGCCATTTGTTGAACGCCTATCTAAATTAGAGAGGGCAATCGGCAAAAAAATACATGAGCAAAGGAGTAGAAGTATCCGCAGGCTTTAAGCAAAACTTTTAAACTTGTTCCGCTTTCAGGAAGATGGTTCTAGACCCATGTGGATTCCGCACCAAAAAGTCTCCCTTATACAGCGCTGACATAAGCTTGAATAAAGCCTAAAAATTATAGCGCCAAAAATCTTAATTCAATAGTAGAACTAATAGCTTGACACGGTAACGCTGCGTGTTGCCTGGTCAAACCGCGAAACAAGCCGTCTGCGATAGCCATACTCACCGTTACCGCCCCTCGCCTGGCTGTCGAACAGTCCTTCATTGCTCTGTGACCCACTCGCTGAAGCGAGCAGCTATTGATGACCGAAAAAATCAGCAGCCTTACTTTTTTAGCGCTACTTG
>JANMSG010001038.1:0-10185 GCA_031389065.1 Acidobacteriota bacterium
CCTTCGGCATTGACACCCGGCATGATCGTCTTTGCACCAATGCTGACGAAAGATCTTGAGCCTTCAAGATTAAGCGGCATCCCGCCAAGCCATGCGACAGGCGCAGCAATGACAGCTCCCTTGAAGCCGTCTTCGTTAAACACTTGTCCCAATTTCAACTTCAAATCATTGGCAAGAGATTCGCACAGAATAAAGCCGCCACCCCCTGTATCAACCCAGAATCGAGCGTTGCGAATGCTGCCATCTGGTCGCGCGAATTCTAAATCTACAAATGGGCGATTGAATTCAACGATAAGCGGAACCGTCACAGAGTCTTTCGCAGTTTTCGTTTGCGCAGATGAATTCCCCACATTTGATTGAGAAGCTTTTGCTTGAACATTGCCTTGCACGAAAGAATTCGTACCTGAGAGAACCAGAACGCAGATCGTTAGCAAAAAAAAGATTCTCGAATTTTTCATCTTGCTCATTGGGCTATCTTTCTTCGTTAACAGGTAAAGATTTGAAGTGTCGCTTATGGGAAATACTTCAACCTTTTCTCTTTCGACAGTGTTTTGACTGCGAAATTAATTTGAATGAGCCTGGCTGCGAACCAGACGGTTTTCGTAAAGCGGAAATTGTTCGCACAATTTTTCGACTTCGCCGCGAATGTTCTTCAGAGCCGTTTCGTCTTCGTGTGACACAAGCGCTTCGGTGATGAGTCCGACAATCTGTTTCATTTCTGCTTCTTTCATTCCGCGAGTCGTCAGTGCGGGCGAACCTAAACGAATGCCCGACGCTTTCATCGGCGGATTCGTATCAAATGGAATGGCGTTTTTATTGACAGTGATGCCAGCTTTGTCCAAAGCCTTTTCAGCTTGCGCGCCTGTCAGTCCGCGAACGAAAACATCCACGAGCATCAGGTGATTGTCTGTGCCACCAGACACGATTCTGAATCCTGCATTAGCTAGTTCTTCCGCCAGGACTTTTGCATTGGCGATGACTTGCGCTTGATAATCCTTGAAATCGGCTGTCAGAGCCTCTTTGAAGCACACCGCTTTTGCCGCGATGATGTGCATCAGAGGGCCGCCTTGTACAGTTGGGAAGACGGCGCGATCTAATTCTTTTTGAAATTCTTCGCGGCACATCGCCATACCTGCGCGCGGTCCACGCAACGTTTTATGTGTCGTCGTGGTGACGAAGTCCATGTGCGGAAAAGGGCTGGGATGAAGACCTGTGGCGATTAACCCTGCGATATGCGCGATATCAGCCATCGAATAGGCTCCAACATCTTTGGCGATTTTTCCGATGCGTTCGAAATCAATGATGCGCGAATAAGCAGACGCGCCGCACAAAATCATTTTCGGTTGATGCTCATGCGCCAATCTTTCCAACTCGTCGTAATCTATCAACTCGGTATCTTGCGTCACGCCGTATGAGACGATGTCATAACTGCGACCGGAAAAGTTCAGCGGGTGTCCGTGTGTCAGATGTCCGCCGTGTGCCAGACTCATGCCCAGAATCTTGTCGCGGTATTCGAGGACGCTCAGGTAAACCGCCTGATTGGCTTGGGAACCGGAATGAGGTTGGACGTTGACGTGTTCGCAACCGAATAATTGTTTGGCGCGATCACGGGCAATGTTTTCGGCTAGGTCAACGATTTCGCAACCGCCATAGTAGCGTTTAGCAGGGTAGCCTTCGGCGTATTTATTGGTCAACACAGACCCACAGGCTTCAAGCACAGCTTCGGAGACAAAGTTTTCTGAAGCGATCATCTCCAGGTTGTAGGCAATGCGACGCTCTTCTTTGGCTATGATTGCGGCAATTTCCGGATCCACTTCGGCTAAGGGGGCATTCATCGAAATAGTCATGATTTGATTCCTCTCAATATTTTTAATAAAAGGTAAAAACTTTTATGTTTTTAATGAGGCACGTCGTTGTGCGAAGTTCGATACTACAACAGGGAATAGTGAATAGTGAATAGTGAATAGTGAATAGTGATCAGGTTATTCAAATTGTGTTATGACTGAACGTAAAATTGCAAGCAGTGGATGTCTCAACCACTATTCACTATTCACTATTCACTATTCACTGTTCACTGCCCAGGCGGTGGTTGAAAGAAGGTTTGCAGATTGTCCCGCGAAAGGGTGATTTGGCCTTTGAACTTTTGCGCGTCAGCAGGGAAGTACGCTTCTTTATTGTTGATGAAGAGTTTGAGCACCGTTCGATTTCCGTAATTGATTCTTACAGTGTTTTGAGCAGGTGGAACATCTTGCGTCTGTCCTTGCCTGATGGTCATTTGAGTCGGTGGTGTTTCGTCCGCTTGAAATTTAATCCAGCTTTCGCCTGTTGCGCCTTCAATCTTGACGATCATGGCATCGCTTGGCGCAAGGCTCGGCGGTGGCGGCGTGGATGAGGTTTCAGGGGGAGTTTGCGGATTGGTCGTTGGTTGTGTTTGCCCGGTCGCTGGAGGTGTGTTTTCAGGTTGTTTCGGCGCACCTTGGATTACCGATGAATTGCTGGCTTGCTTTTCGGCAGAGGCTTTATTCAATTGCTTGACCAGGGCAGTGACGATAACGGCTATGACAATCAATATGCCAACGCCGATAATGAGGGTCCCCCAATTGACATTTGTCGAAGCTTTACGGGCTGTCATAGACGGGGCTTTAAATTCAGGCTGTTGAATGGACAACGTCTGCCTGGCGGCTCGCTTTTTTTCTTTTGTGCTCGCTTTCTGAGTCGTAATTGCGTCAATTTGTTGGGCGACTTCTGTGAGGTTGATGGTTTCAGGCTTTGACGGGCTGAGTTGTTCATTATAAAGACCTATCGCTTCGTCTTCGTTCATTCCGACTTGCTTGGCGTAAGCGCGTATGAATGAGCGCGTAAAGATTCCTCCAGGCAAAATAGAGTAGTTGTCCGCATCTATGGCTTTTAGAAAGCGGATACTAATCCTGGTGGATTCTGCAATGTCGTGAAGTGATATGTCGCGTACTTCACGCAGACGTTTAAGCTCATCGCCCAATGTTGGCATAATTTGGCTGAGCGCCTCTCTTTTACTCTTCAATTTTTTGGTGTGGATGCAACTCAAATCTTATGTTCAAGAGATGAGGGTGTCAAGTGGCGCTCCTTGACTGACACTACCCGTTTTGCTAGCTTTGATGCTCCTTGAAGAAAAGTAATTCAAGTGAAGCATTCAAAATATAATAATCGTGAAATCAAACTGCCCGATACGGAGGAATTTTTATGGCAATGGAAGCTCTCGGCATGATCGAGACGAAAGGATTTGTTGGCGCTGTCGAAGCGGCTGACGCGATGACCAAAGCTGCAAACGTCGTGCTTGTCGGTCGTCAATATATAGGTGCCGGATATGTGACTGTGCTGGTGCGCGGCGATGTGGGCGCTGTGAAAGCGGCGACAGACGCAGGCGCTGCGGCAGCCCGTCGCGTCGGTGAATTGATCAGCGTTCACGTCATCCCGCGCCCCCACAGAGAGCTTGAGCAAGTGCTTGAAGCCAGTGGACTCATCAAACCAGTCGCTCAATTGACAGAGAACTCCAGAGGACAACTATCAGCGGGTTCAGGCGACGGGGCGCGGTCGCTTTCTGATTCGAAGAAAGATCGGAAGTAGGTATTAGGTGTTAGGTGTTAGGTGTTAGCAGTTAATCAGATACGATCTCAAGCTGACACAGAATACCTAACCCCTAACACCTAACACCTAATACCTAATGAGCAGTGATAAAAGCACACAATCAATCGAACAGGCGCGCCAGTTTGTTGAACGCGCATCGGCAGCGCAAAAAGTTCTAGCTACTTTCTCGCAGGAAAAGATTGACGAAATTGTCGGCGCGATGGCTCGCGCTGCGCAAAGTGAAAGTTATCGTTTGGGCGAGATGGCGCACCTCGAAACAGGCTTTGGCAGCGCCGCTGATAAAAACGCCAAGAATCGTTTTTCCGCCGAACAGGTTTACAACTTCATCAAGCCTATGAAGACCGTAGGTGTCATTCGTCAGACCGACACGATTATCGAAGTCGCTTCGCCTCGCGGAGTTGTCGCTGCAATCATTCCGGTAACCAATCCTACCTCAACTGCAATCTTCAAAATTTTAATCGCCATCAAAGCTCGCAACGCCGTGGTCCTAAGCCCACATCCATCGGCTGCCAATTGCATTACAGAAACTGCGCGCATTATGCGCGAAGCAGGTGAAGCTGCAGGACTCCCCGCTGGTGCCATCGGTTGTATGTCAATTGCAACCTTAGAAGGGACGCAAGAATTGATGAAGCACAAACTCACCGCTGTGATTTTAGCGACGGGCGGTATAGGGCTTGTGCGCGCCGCGTATTCATCGGGCAAACCGGCGTTCGGCGTAGGTCCTGGAAATGTGCCGGCGATGATTGAACGTACGGCGAATGTTACAAAAGCGGTGAAAGATATTTTGACAGGCAAATGTTTTGACAACGGCACGATCTGCTCTTCGGAGCAAGCCGTCGTTGTCGAGCGCTCGATTGACGCCGAGGTGCGTCAACGGTTTGCGGCAGAAGGTGCGTACTTTTTAAATCTTGAACAACAAGAAGCGCTGACAAAAGTCGTGACCACTCCCGAGGTCAAGCTCAATCCGAAAATCGTTGGCAAGAGTGCCAGAGTGATCGCAGAAATGGCTGGCTTTTCGATTCCTGACGCGACCCGCGCAATGATTTGTCCATTGGATGGTGTAGGCAAAGCCTTTCCGCTTTCAATGGAAAAACTCTCGCCAATATTGGTTTATTACGTCGTTGATAGTTTGGAGGAAGGCTGCGACCGTTGCGCTGAAATCCTGCGGTTTGGCGGCATGGGACACACAGCTTCGATTCACACCGGAAGCCGCGATGCGGCACGCGAATACGGATTACGAATGCCTGTTTCCCGTGTCATCGTCAACAGTCCTTCGACGCACGGAGCCATAGGATTTACTACAGACCTTGAGCCTTCTATGACTTTGGGTTGTGGTTCGTGGGGCGGCAACGTGACTTCGGATAATATCTCGCCACGCCATTTGATGGACGTCAAGCGCATCGCTTTCGAGACCAAACCCATCAATCGTGTTCTTGCTGAAGCGCAAATTTCAGCGCGCGGCGTATCTAGGGACAGAGGCGAGGTTGACCGCGCAGCGATTGCCGAACTGGTTGATCGCTTTTTGCAAAAGCGCATAGTCAACTTGCCTCAACACACGCATCAAGTTGCGCCGCAAGCTCAAATGCCAACGCTCGCGCCTGTTGTACAAACCGTTCAGACGCAACAACCGAACATTCAAACACCACCGCCGCCACCTGCAACGGCTCCTGCGCCTATACCTGCGCCACAACCACAAGCGGCAACCAATCATCACAAGCGGATTTATGATTTCGTTTGCGAAGAAGACGTGCGGCTAGCGGTTAAAGCTGGCGAAAAGATTTACACCAACGCCAAGACCATCATCACACCCGCCGCCCGCGATTTAGGCGATGCCAAAGACGTCTTCGCCCGTTGAACAAAGCGTACAAATAGGTATGTGTATAGGAATTTCAGATTAGATCGCATTAGTGAATTATCATTCTTATCCTTACGGTAGCAGTAAGCCAAAAAAAGCTGCTCAAAGGAGAAGAGCCAATTTCCCATTCTGATACAGTCTTCCCTTTCACAGGAGAGCGTATGATTAATGCTGTGGAAACAAAAATGCACTCAATCACTTTGCGATTTGATAGAGAAATTGAAGAGGAATTTTTAGAGGAATATTCAGGGAAATTACAAAAAAGTTCTCGTTATGGATTACTCATAGGTATTTTTCTATTCACAGCGTTCGGGTTCTTAGACTCCCTTATTATGCCGGAGGTCAAGGATAAAGTTTGGATTATTCGTTATGCAATAGTTTTACCAGTAATCTTTATTGGGTTTTTATGCACATTTATGCCAGCTCTAAAAAGATATATTCCTCTTGTTGTCAGTATGGTTGTCGTCCTTTCCTCCATTGGGATAATAGCCATGATTGCATTTGCTAACTCTCTGGGAGGTTATCTTTATTACGCAGGTATTCTCCTTTGTATTATGTTTCCTCCTATCTTTTCAATGAGATTCATATATTCTGTTACGATCTCTTCGATTATTGGGATCAGTTATATTGCTGTTGCCTTGGTAATAATAAAAACGCCCACCGCGTATCTCTTAAATAATATATTCTTTCTTATCGGCGCGAATATCATCTCGACAATAGGCAGTTATTCCTTAGAACTTTCCAATCGAAATGGATTTATTAAGAGTCGGATTATCTTCAAAAGAACTCAAGAACTGGAAGAAAAAAACCAAGAGCTTATTGATATGAATATCGAGTTGAGTCAATCAAGAGAAGAACTCCTGCGTTCAATAAAACGTGCGGAGATGATTTTCTCTGCGTTGTCGGAAGCCTTGCCTGGAACTGTGCTTGATGACAAATATAGTTTAGAAGAGAAGATTGGTTCAGGCGGTTTTGGCACCGTTTATCGAGCGAAGCACTTGATGTTAAACAATCCCGTTGCTGTGAAAATTTTCAGACCAAGTGTTGACAGCGACCCCTTGAAAAACCTTGAACGATTTCGCATTGAAGGGATCTCGGCATGCAAAATTCATCATCCGAACGCCCTCTCGGTTCTTGATTTCGGAGTGTCCGCAAACAGTATCGCTTATATGGTGATGGAACTTTTGCTTGGCCATTCACTGTCAGACGAGTTGAATAAACACCGCAACCTGTCGGTGGCGAGATGCATGGATATTATCATTCCGGTTTGCTTGGCTCTGAATGAAGCTCATGCCAGTGACATCGTTCATCGTGACATCAAGCCAAGCAACATCTTTCTGCACCAATCGAAAGAGGGCGAGGTTGTAAAAGTTGTAGATTTCGGCATTGCCAAACTGATGAGCGATACCTTGAATCCGGGCTCGGAGGGCTTAACCGAGACGGGAACTTTTCTCGGCACGCCTGCTTATATGTCGCCCGAAAGACTCAGCAACAAACCTTATGATGGCAAAGCTGATGTCTATAGTGTAGGCGTGATGATGTATGAGATGCTTTGTGGAATGCAGCCCTTTCAATCATCGAAAGACAACTATTGGTCAATCGTTTTGATGCATATGACACACACGCCACCATCGCCCAGAGGAATCAATTCGTACATACCGGAAAAGCTTGAAGCTGTGATAATGGCAACGCTTGAAAAAGAGTCTCAAAAAAGGCCGACTGCGAAAGAACTGAGCCAGATGCTGGAAGAATTTGTCAGCATAGAAAAGCCTACTGTATCTGCTCAAACGAAAGATTTATCAACGAAAGGATTTGATTCACAAAGGACAGTTGCAAATCAAAACATTGATACTATCGGTGATATAAACAGAAGTTCACAACCGACCGTGAAGGTTGCAAATCAAAACATTGATACGGTCGGTGATATAAATAGCAGCTCACAACCGACCGTGAAGGATGAATTGTAATCTATCCTATGGCTCTCAAGTTCAACGTCTCTTTTTTATCGCTAAAAATAGTTGTCTGCGTCCGATTTCTTTTGTTGATTGATGATATACAGTGAGCCGTTCTTTCATTCTTCACAACCGTCAGCGGCAACGAATTATAAATACGTTGATGATTTTGTTTGTGAAGAAGATGTGCAGCAGGCGGTTAAAGCTGGCGAAACGATTACCCCAACGCCAAGACTATTATCACACCCGCCGCCCGCGATCTAGGCGAAGCCAAAGACGTCTTCGCCCGTTAATAAATAATAATCACTGAATAGTACATAGAAAACGCCATCCTAACCCTGACTTTAGCCGCGTTAAGAGGCTGATATTTTGCACACCGATTTATGCAGACTCTTCAATAACCTACCGATTGCAGCAACATCACTTTGTTGATGCATAGACTTCGGCGGGCGAAATCACAGCCCGAAAGCTCTCACCAGGAAAGCAGCCATCTGCGCTCTTGTTACAGATTGAGTGGGACAATAGAGCGGCGGATTGCTTGAGCAACCCAGTGTGATCCCTCGCACGGCCATCTCTTCGATATGCGCATAGAAAGGATTCGAAACTCCTACATCATTGAAGCGCTGCACGGCAGGCGGCGGCGGGATGTAGCCCGGCTCATGCAAGGCGCGAATGAGGAAGGCGGCCATCTGCTCTCTCGAAACTGCAATGCCGGGACAGTAAAGCGGCGGAGTGGTCGAACACCCCAGCGTGATCTGCAAGACCGCCATCCGATCTATGAAGTTGTAGAAGGAGTTCGACGCTGGCACATCTTCAAATCTTTGACTGGCTGGCATCGGCGGAGTGAACTCTCCACGCGCCCTCATTATGAAGGCAGCCATCTGCTCGCGCGTTACTACCTGGTCTGGGCAATAGTTGCCACCTCCGCATCCGAGCGTCACGCCACGTGCAGAGAGTTTGCCAATCTCTATGTAGAAGGGATGATTCGTAGGAACATCAAGGAAAGCGATTCCCTGATAGATGGTGAAGGTTTGGTTTGCGATGTGAATGGTACCAGAACGCACAGACGCGCTGGCGTTTGACTCAAGTGAAAACGAGAGGGTGCCGTTGCCGCTGCCGCTACTGCCTGAGTTGATGGTGATCCAGGAATCTGTTGTTGTTGCTGACCAATTACACGAACCCGACGAAGTTATATTAATCGTCCCATTTCCGCCGGAGGGAGGGAAGGATTGATTGGAGGGTGAAATCGATACCTCGCAAATACTTCCTACCCGTATGCCGTTGCCAAAACTCGTCACCCAGATTTCGCTGGTGTTAAAAGGATTGAAAAATATTCGTTCGGGTTGGCGGAAAGGATACGATGTCACGGGTGAAAAAGTTGGTGTAGCGACATTGATATTGCTTGAATACCATAACCCTTCGGTCTCTGTGGTCAAATAGAGTTCATCTGGATTCGTGGGGCTGATGGCGCATGAGGTCACGCGATCAAGGTTGCTGATTTTCGCCCAATTTACTCCACGATTGGTTGTCTTATACAAACCACCCAGTCCATTTGGAGGTCCACCCCAGCCGCTGAAAACTCCTACGTACCAGGTGCTTTGCGTGGCATCGTTGGCATCTATCACCAGGTCTTTTGTCCAATAGAGCATTCCCGTATGGCTTCGATCAAGCCAACTGCTGCCGCCATTCGTGCTGGTGAAGACGCCGGAGCTTGTGGTGAAAACCCCACCGGCATTTCTTCTACCGGAATAGGTGCAAACCAACGTGCCATCATTCAAAACATGAATGTTGAACGGATGTCCTTCGGTGCGCGGAGGATTCGTAAGCTTTACCCAGGTTGAGGCTGCGCCGTTTTGAATATTGCTCGAAACATAAATGCCGCCATTGGCGCTGTGAATGACGCTGGCATACATCCGATTCAGGTTATTTGGATCAATCGCCAGCCCTATGACCGGGTCAGAAAAATTATGGAGTGTGTTCCAGGTAGCGCCCCCATCGATTGAAAACTTGATTTCACCGGTTGCCGAATCAATACGAGAATCCTGCAGGTAGGTGCTCTGATACATATCATGAGCCGACGAAGTGCCTACATACAGAGTACCATTGGTCGGATGTTTGATTGATTGATAGGTTGAATTATAGGTCTGTCCCGTGTAGTTAAAAGACCAGGAGTTTCCGGCGTCCGTGCTGCGCGTGCCGCGAATGTCTGAATTAGAAGCAAAGATATTATTGGCATCCGTCCAGGTGAGCCACCAACAACTGGTGTCTTCAAGACCGACGCTGCGATATGACCGATTCTTGGGTGTTAAACTTCCGGCGGGGTTCTGATCGGCAGGGTTCACATACATCTGCTTCCAGGTCGCGCCGCCATCGGTCGTGACATGACTGAACCCCAAGTCTGTGAAAGCCACTTTGTTCGGGTCATTGGGCGCGACGGCGAAACCCAGCGCGCCTGCGCCATAGCTCCAATCTCTATCGCCGCCACGGCCAGCCCAACCCGTGAAGATGTTCTGATTGTTGGTCGTCAGGAAAACATTTTGCCAGTTGTTGCCGCCATTCGTGGTTTTGTAAATGATTGGAAATTCCGTAGCGTTCTGCTGACCCGCTACATAAGCCGTAGAAATATCACCTTGGGACATGGATACGAAAAACGGGAAGTCGCCCGCCACTATGCCAATGGTTTTTGCTGCCCAGTTTGGTTGTCCCCAATCTATTGAATAGATTCCTGTGTAGCTTGCATAGAGCGCTTCGGTA
>JANMSG010001076.1:0-8685 GCA_031389065.1 Acidobacteriota bacterium
TCAAGGTCATCAACGACAGTCTGGGTCACCTGGTCGGAGACGAGTTACTCAGCGCCATCGCCCACAGACTTGAGATCTGCTTACGCGACGGAGACACCATCGCCCGGCTAGGCGGGGACGAGTTTACGATCTTACTCGACGGCATTAAAGATTATAGCGACGCGCAACGCGTCGCCGAGCGCGTCCAGGAGGTACTCGAACAACCCTTCACACTGGCCGGGCGGGAGTTGTTCGTCACGGCGAGTGTAGGCATTAAGTACTCCGGCGGCGACGAGCAACCGGAAGACCTCCTGCGTGATGCCGATACGGCGATGTACTGCGCCAAGGCGCTCGGCAAAGCGCAGTCTCAAGTGTTCGACACGAAAATGCACGCGCGCGCGCTGACTCTCCTGGAGATCGAATCGGATTTAAGGCGCGCTATGGACAGAGAAGAGTTTGAGGTCCACTATCAGCCGATCGTAGCGCTTGAGAGCGGTCGAATCAGCGGCTTTGAGGCCCTCGTGCGTTGGTCGCATCCCGAGCGCGGGCTGATTTCGCCAACCGATTTTATTCCCATCGCAGAGGAGACTGGCCTGGTCATTCAGATCGACCGTTGGGTGCTCAAACAGGCGTGTTTGCAGATGCGCAGGTGGCAGGAAACTTTGCCCGTCACCAGAGGGATGAAAATCAGCGTCAACCTGTCTTGCAAACAGTTCATGCAGCCGACAATCGTCGAACAGGTGCTGGAAACCTTACGAGAGACCGACCTCGACCCGTGCAGCCTGAAACTCGAGATTACCGAAAGCGTGATGATGGAAAGAGGCGATTACGCGATGAGCGTGCTTGAGCAACTCAGCAAGGCAGGCATCGAACTGAGCCTGGATGATTTCGGCACTGGCTATTCTTCACTGAGCTACATTCACCACTTTCCGGTTAGCACCTTAAAGATTGATCGGTCATTCATCAAGCGGATTGGGGGTGAGCAAAATGGCGAGATCGTGCGCGCAGTCGTCGCACTTGCACGCAATCTTGGACTACAGGTCGTTGCTGAAGGTATCGAAACTGTGATGCAACTCGATCAACTGAAGGCGCTGGGCTGTGAGCAAGGCCAGGGCTTCTATTTTTCGGAACCGGTTGATGTAGAGTCAGCAACAGAATTGATACAGAAAGAGACCTGCGGCGAGTTTTTAAATATTTTGGGAGAAGTTCCAATTCTATTGTTGACTCAGTGAACCTCGCACAAAAAGTCGCAAAAAAGATTACTCTCGCGGTGACCGTGGTACGAGTCAAAGACGTACAGGGAAATGCTCTGGCAACGGCATTCGTTCTGGCGACACTTACTGGCAACGGAGTGAATATTCCTGTCACCGCAGCCTTCGATGGCGAACGTATCTTGGTCACGAATGTAACCGGCAACAGCGTCTCTTTGTGGAAAGCGGCAGACTTGACACCGCTTGGCTCTTTTCCTACAGGTTCTGACCCATCTGGTGCGTGTAGCGATGGTCTCAACTTCTGGCTTACGCTCCCTGGCATTGGTAAATTAACGCGATTCTGAAGCATTAGCCTAAGCGATTCGTTCAGTAATGCAATTGAGGGCGAAGCAGGCGCGTCAGGGTCGAGCTTGAAGTAGTCGGCAAAATGCTTAAAGGTAGGAGGCATGACAAAGAGAATGATCGGATCACTCGGCATTATGAATTTCTTCTCGTGGCTCACATTCTCTTTGTTCTATAACGGGCCTTTATTCGGGCTTGCTTTATTTTGGTTATACCTGCGCGTGCGCCAAAAGAATGGCAAGAGATTACTCCTAGTAATCTTAGACATCCTTGTTGTCGTCATTGCCATCAGTCGCTACTTTGGCTTGGCGATCCCACCTTCAGGGCACGCCTTATTCCTGACCTACAGCCTGATGACAGTGAAGAATTGGTTCTATCGCATGATGGCGGCCATAATGTTGATTTTGACCATTGGACTGAAAGTGAGTTGGAGAGATTACACCTCTTGGGTTTATGGAATGCTCGTTGGACTTAGCTGTGGCATGATCTGGATTTATACAGCCAGATACACAGACAGACTGGCGCAACCTAATGCAGAATCAAGCGATAAATGATTCGGAATTTGCCTACCTGTATCTTGAAAAGGCCCACTCTGTAAGAGCTTGGAATTGTAGAAATCACCTGGATTTGCCCTGTGAGCCTTTTAGGGTGTATTGACTTGCCGAAGTAGCCAAACGGTTGACAATAGGCATAGCTGTGCTTCACGACGCATGCCTGTAGAGCTTGATTGACAAGGCTTTCATCAGAGAGTAAAACTCTCGCACGGGTCTACTCTATTTTCACCAAGGAAATTCTTTTATGAAACTGAATCGTTCAATCGTAGTTCGTCTTGCTGTACTGCTTTCATTGATGGCAAGCCTCACTGTTTTATCCACTCGCTTGCAAGCTGATACCGGAAACTGTGGAGGGGTGACGGTCACTCTTCCATTCAACGATGTGATGGCGAGTCCCTTCTTCTGCCAAATTGCCGCCGCTTACTTTTCAGGGCTGACCAATGGCACCACGGCGACAACTTATAGCCCAACTCAAAATGTCACCCGCGAGCAGATGGCGGCTTTCACAACGAGTACGCTTGACCAGTCATTGAAGCGAGGTAGCCAAAGAGCCGTAGCCAAGAAGTGGTGGACACCTCAAGATGCCAAAAGTTTGACCTTAACCGATGTAGGTAACTTTCCTGCATTTGTCGAATTTGATGGCACAGACCTGTGGGTTCCAAATATCCTCAGTAATAGCGTGATGAGAATCAGGCCCAGTGACGGGAAGCTAATCGATACCTGGACAGGGGCAACCAATGCAACTGCTATTGTAGCTGCGATGGGAAGAATTTTCATCACGGGAAACACTACAGGAAGCCTGTATATGATCGATCCGACACAGCCAGCTGGAGCCGTCACTACTTTGACTAACTCTTTGGGAAACACGCCTAATGGTATCGCCTTCGACGGCTCGCGGATTTGGACAGCTAACCTCAACGGCGGTTCTGTTTCGATCGTCTCTCTCAATCCAACAACAGTTACCAACGTTACAACAGGCTTTAATAGCCCTACTGACATACTCTACGACGGGTCGAACATTTGGGTGACTGATTCGTCTACTTTACTGAAACTCAACTCGGACGGGAGTATCGCGCAAACTATCAATGTAAGCATTATACCCGAAGCTTTGGTCTTTGATGGCATCAATATCTGGGTGGCCGCTGTCTCGGACTCTATAACCGTCGTGCGCGTCAAAGACGCATCGGGCAATCCTTTGGCAAGTGCCTTCGTGCTGGCAACGCTGACCGGCAATGGGCTCAATAGTCCTAACGCCGCAGCCTTCGATGGCGAGCGCATTTTGGTCACAAACATTGATGGCGATAGTGTCTCGTTGTGGAAAGCCGCAGATTTGACACCACTCGGCTCATTCCCTACAGGCGCAGGTACACACCCGTACGGCGCATGCAGCGACGGCCTCAATTTCTGGATTACGCTTAGGGACACAAATAAACTGGCGCGCTTCTGAAGCTTGATTCATTCCCTTAAAGAAGACGAAGCAGGGGCGTCAGGGCTGAGCTTGAAATAGTCGGCAAGGCGCGCGACGGCAGGCTGTCAGAAGTAATTATTTAATCTCTTGTGGGGTAGGCTTGCCGTTGATAATTCCCCCGAGCAGACGTATGATTCTGCCGCTTTTGATGTGGTTTCAAAACAGGAAGCTGAGAAATCGTATGATGAAAACTCGAAATCTGCCTCCCAAACGTAAGCGAGCGATTCCATTGGCAGTCTGCCTGATTTTTTGTTCACTGCTCTCCTGGTGCTTCAGCGGTGAGGCCAGCGATGTGACAGGCCGCGCCGCTGAAAAGGCTGCAAACGGCCTCGCGCCCCTGCGCCTGAATTTGCAGTTTCAGGAGCCATGGGAGAGACGCCTGGATTTGCAGCGCGGCGAAACCTTCGAGCTCTCCGTGAGCCTGCCCAGGCCTTCTCTGCTCGCGACTCACGGGCGGGTCGGAGTTCGCTGGAGACTCCTTGAGCAAAGGAAAGAAGCGAGCGATTCAGGCGCGCCAACAAAAGCGCCCGCTCGCCACCCCCGCAAACCGGATGCTTTCGGCATCTACACGAGACCGACAGCTGATTGGGACAAGGTCCTGCACGCGCTGGATTCGGATCTCTACATGGTCTACTGCGCTCCTGTGACCGGGCAATACCTGCTCGAAGTCGTTCCTGTGGTCGAGGCCGTTCCGGTGTTTGCAGGCCAGCGCTGGCGGGAGTCCGGAACCGCACCACAGGCCGTCGCCTTTCCCAGACACACACCCTGGGCTCGCGGCAAGTCTGTGCCGCTAACCGTGGTCATCAACCCTCTGGATTTGCGCGGCAGCCGCGAGACTGGAATGTATGTTGAGCAGGAGCCGAACGACACGCCAGAGCAGGCTCAAGAGATCGCTCTGGGCAAGGAAGATGGTGGCGGCGATGGCGTTCAGGTCACTCGAATATCGGGCGGCGCCGACGACACAGAATACTTTGATAACGGCAAGGTAGGGCAGTCCGGCGATGACTGGTTCCGCATCACCTACACGGGGGCGGAGCCTCGCCTGCTAACCTGCAATTTGACCATCCCCGACCACACGCTGGCGGCGCAACTCAGGTTTTACGCGCTCGAAGATGGCGCGGATACTCGACCCGTTGCGGGAGTGCCGCAAGACTTGTTACCGCTGGTCGAGCACACCGAAGGGCGCAATGAGAACGAGCGCGTCCACCAGCAGAACGAAGGTCACAGGGCGGCGATCAACCGGTTGCTGAAACCGGGCGGCACCTATTTCCTGCGTGCCGAAGCCAATGCGCCGGGCTATGAGATCGAGCTGCGGCTGTTGAAACCCGCGCCTTATGGCGACCCGCGCATGGCCGTTCGGCAGGCGATGTACGATCACCTTGGGCAGGTAGATTCCTGGCTCACCAACCGCCCGCGCGGAGCCAGCGTCGAGCGGCGCATCCGCGACACCGGCAACCTGATGGGCACGCACTGCATGAGCTGCCACACGCAGTCCGGCGTCTGGGGTCCGGCAATTGCTATTGAAAAAGGGTATCGCCCGGAAAACCTTCAGAATTTCCGCCGGTTACTCAATGTGATGTACGAATCGCTGCGCCCGACCAATTATCTCAAGGACGCCGCCAACAACACCAGTTTGGCGCCGCTTGACATAGGCGACGGGCCTGCCGGCACGCGCGTGGCGGGTCACAACGTCTGCACCGGTGAACGCGTCGCGCCGCCGCGCAAGCTCCACTCGATGCAGGCATTGCGAGCCGCCAACCACGTTTTGCAGACTGCCGACCCAAGCGGCATCAACGCCGCCGGCCCCGGATCGAACGTCGGCCAGTCGGTGGTCTACAACTACGCCGGCGAAATCCTGCGCACCGCCTGGGATCGCACTCGACACCCGCGCTACTTCGCGGCGCTCGAAGAGAAGGCCGAGAAGATGCTCGGCGTTCAGCCCAGATTCAGTGATGATCTATCGCACCGCATCGAATTCTTCAGGCGCTTCTTCCCGCAGGATTATCCGGCGCAGAACCAGCGGGCGCGAGCCATTCAGCAGACGCTGCCGCCCGAACCACCCGAACCGAAGGTAGAATCCAAGCCGGCGACGGACGGCAAGCCGCCCGAACTTCCGCCCGCCCGCTTCCCGTCGTATCAATTGCTGAGCGACGAGGATGCCGCAAAGCTTGCGACTCGAATCCGGGAGCAGATCGATAAGGATGAGGCGCGGCTGCGGGCGATTCAAAAGCCTGATGGCTCGTGGGGCTTCGATCCCGGCAAGAGCAGCGATGGCGGCAAGACCTGGAAAACCGATGCGGAATTTGACCCCGCGCCGACTGCGCTGGCCCTGATCGCGCTGCAGGCTTTGGGCTACAACGCAGACGACGCATCTGTTGCGCGGGGCGTCCAGGCGATGCTGCGCATGCAGGATCCGTACGGGCGATGGAACAAGAGCGCCCTGACGGGCTTTGTCACAACGGCTTACGCGCTACACGCGCTGGCGCGCCTCTACCCGGCGACGCCTGTCCCGCCATCGCGAGCGGCCTTTGAGCCACGCGGCAAGGAATCACTGCTTGCGGCTATGGCTCGCGTTCGGGCGCTGTCGCACACCGACGATACCGCGCTGATTGATTTAATGACACGGGCCACTTCACATTCCAGCCCCTGGGTGCGCTCTTGGGGCTTGATGGGGTTGGGCGGTGCGCACGGTGAACGCGGTGTGCCAGCGCTCATTCGCTCGATGGGTGACCCTGTGAAGATGGTGCGCGATGCCGCCGCCTGGGCAATGGAGCAAACGCTGCTCGACGACGTGGGTTTTGAAGCCGTCTTTGCGGCCTTCGAGCAGGGCGACGACCTGACGCGTGAGAGCGTGCTCAAAGCGCTGGGGATGCGCGCCGACACGGTGATGACCCAGGCCCGCGTGGACAGACGGCGGCTGGTGAGGTTGCTCGACAAGGCACTCAACGACGACCCACACCCCGGCGTGCGGGCCTGGGCTGCCAAAGCCGCCTGGCAGTGGTGGGTCTGGAATCCGCCGATGCGCGAGTCTATCCAACAGGCATGGGTCAGGAAACTACTGGCGCCGGAAACCAACGCGCTGGTCGAAAACTGTTTCCGTTACCAGAGCCACGCGCTCTTCATCGCCAATGGCCATAAGGCCAACGCCAGCGAAGAGCATCAATACGAAGAATTATCGGCGCTCTTCAAGACTCTCGAACAGCGCCTTGATGACCCCGCCTTGCCCGGCGTCGTCAAAGACCGCCTGGCGCGGCGACTGGTCGCTATCGCCGCGACCTTCTACAACACTTCGGGTGGCGACGGGGGCCCCGGCCAGTTGGGATACATCACAAAGAACAGCACAGAGATGATGGGCAAGGCGGTGCTGCACCTGTGGAAACAGACCCCGTCCACGGATCTGGCCGAGTTGCGGCTGTTGCTGGAAGGGGCTTCAGGAGTCACCTACTCCGAACTTCAGGATAAGATTATCGAATACGCGACGCACGGGCCTGAAGAGTTGCGCACCGTAGCCGCCGCCGCGGTCTCCGACCCGAGCGCCGTCACGCTGCCTGCAACGCAGGAGAAGGTGCAGCCGTTGATTGAACAGATTTATCGCGGCGCACAGGATTTCGACCGCCGCCAGACGCTCGCCCAGCCGGTGCTCAAGCTGCTCGGCCGCGCAAAATGGACGGTCCCGAAAACCGTCGAGCAGCAGGAGATTCTCTACGGCTTGCTGATTCCCAAATACACACGGGAGCCCGGCGCAGAGGAGTTGGCGCGCATCCTGGAGGCTGCGGCGGACGCCTCCAAACCGATGGGGCAGCTCGACGCCGACTGGTACATCACAGACTCTTTAGGCTCGACACTGGCGTCCAACCCTGATCTACACACAGACGTTTTGCTGAAATTCATACCCGGCGCAACCCCCAACCCGTTGGTCGGCCACTTCTGGCTGCCGAGCGTCGGCTGGATTCTCTCTTATGGTGACGAGATTCCTGAAGTGGGCTCGCCGCCAGCCCATAAAGCCTCGCCGGATGCGGAGGCCGCCCGCGCCCGCGCCATTGATCTCTACGTGCGGATGCTCAGACCCGAAGCTCCAACGCTGAGCCGCCAATTGGCGGTGCGCATGGCCAATCTGACTGCTTTACGTCAGAACCCAGCAGTTCAGCAGGCTCTCAGGAAGCTGCTGGAGAGGGAAAAGAGTGACGCCGCCAGAAATGTGTTGCGCAGTGTTGATGAGCAGGAGTGGATCGCAGACCTGCGCGAGGCCATGAGGAGAGAGCCGCTGGCAGCATTGCTCAAAGACAGTCAGGGACAGCCGAACCTGACGAAAGAGTTTGTCTCCAGTTTCCGATATTTCAGCAACTACGTTGCGCCGGAACTCAACCGCCCGCAACGGATGGACGAAATGTCCTGCATGAAATGTCACGCGGTTCCGGGCCGCGTGCCTTCTATGGAACTGGTCGCTCCGGACTGGAACGGCTACTGGTCGGTCGCCAGGATGCTCAAGAACTATCTGACGCTACAACAGCGCGTCAATCTTAATGATATCGAGCAGAGCAAGCTGCTACGCAAACCCCTTAACATCCAAACCGGCAAGGAAGACGGGCATCAGGGAGGACGGCGATACCTGCCTGCCGAGCACGGCTATCAAATCATACGCCGCTGGGTGCTCGACCAGCCGCGAGTCATACAGAAGCTGGGTGCGCCTGCCGGCACGAAGTGAGAATTTGCGTGATGGCTTCTAGGAGGTGCGCCTCAAGGCTTGGCGTTATTTCTTCAGTTCCGTGTAAGGCTTGCCATAAAGCAACTGACTCAGGCATTCGGCTTCTTTCAACAATTGTATTTCGATGGTGGTTTGTGTCAGTGTTGCGCTCATCTATTCCCCTTTCAAAGCAAAAGGCAGAGCCGTTAAGCCCTGCCCTCTTCATCTCACATAGTGCGCCAGATAGAAGCCTCTATCTGAAGCGAATGCGGGATGCGTGTTGACGTTTTTGAGATTGATTGACCAAGCCCTGGTGATTGACGAAAGCTTGCCACCCCTGCGTCCCCAGGCGGCAAAGGTGGCCCAGGTGGCACCCGATTACGAGTGGCTGTGGCTTTATGGAGCCGCCCATCGAGCGACGGGAAGCAGTTTTTGGCTCAGCTGACC
>JANMSG010001084.1:0-11000 GCA_031389065.1 Acidobacteriota bacterium
TCCGAATTTCGCATATACCGCTTGATATTCCAGATCTCTCTGGCGTATTCAAGAATCGTGCGGTCGCTGGAAAATTTCCCTGTGCGAGCGACATTTAAAATCGCCCTGCGTGACCACTCGTCCTGATTCAAATACTCTGCGCCTGCCCGCTCCTGCGCTTCTATGTACGAAGGCAAATCCGCCAGATGATAATAATGGTCGCCGTAATTCAAGATGGCGTAAAACAACCAGTTGAACAGCCCCGGCTCGCCCGGACAGAACCTGTCAGAGTTCAGCGCATCCATCACCCGCTTGAGTCTTGCATCCCGATAATAATAATCCCAGGGGTTATAAGCATTGGCTTCGCGCATGCTTTGAATCTCTTGCGCCGTCAGTCCAAAGATGAAGATGTTTTCGTCGCCTACCTCTTCTTTGATTTCGATGTTCGCGCCATCCAGAGTTCCCATTGTCAAGGCACCGTTCATAGCGAATTTCATGTTGCCGGTTCCGGAAGCTTCCATTCCCGCAGTAGAAATCTGCTCGCTGATGTTTGCCGCCGGTATGATTTTTTCCGCCAGCGACACGCGATAATCGGGAATGAAGACGACCTTCATAGTTTCGTTGGCTCGCGGGTCGCTATTAATCACCTTACCAAGATTGTTGATTAACTTGATGATCTGTTTCGCAGCCCAATAACCCGGTGCAGCTTTGCCTGCAAAGATGTATGTGCGCGGCGCAATGGGCGCAATGTTTTCGTCAACCAGGCTGAGATATTCGTGAATGATTCTCATGCAATTGAGCAATTGCCGCTTGTATTCGTGCATACGTTTAATGTGAACGTCGAATATCGAATCCGGGTCAACCGTGATGTCGCAAGTTGCTTTGATAACCTTTGCCAGACGGTTTTTATTGGCGTGTTTGATGCTGCGAAACTCTTGCTGGAATTGCTCAACGTCGGCGTACTGTTCCAGCTCGCGCAAATCATCAAGCTCGGTGATCCAGGTATCGCCAATCGTTTCTGTTATCAAATTCGCAAGCCTGGGATTGGCCTTCAACAACCAGCGCCGTTGTGTCACACCATTGGTTTTGTTGTTGAATTTTTTCGGCCACAATTCATAAAAATCCGGCACTAAAGAGCTCTTCACAAGTTCAGAATGAAGCGCCGACACGCCGTTGACAGAGTGGCTGCCAACGATAGACAAAAGCGCCATGCGAACTTGCGGGTCGCCATCTTCAGAGATAATCGTCATACGCTTTGCCCTTTCAAAATCACCCGGCCAAACCGTGGCTATTTTCTCAAGGAAGCGCCGATTGATTTCGCGAATGATTTGCAGATGACGCGGCACAACCAGTTCAAGCAAAGACACTGGCCAACGTTCCAAGGCTTCCGACATCAGCGTGTGATTGGTGTATCCGAATGTCGCCTGGGTAATCTCCCAAGCCGCTTCCCATAGCAAAGTCTTCTCGTCAATCAACACGCGCATCAACTCCGCTATCGCCAGTGCCGGATGCGTGTCGTTGAGTTGAATGGCTACTTTCGATGCGAACAGGTTGTAGTCCGAGTGAGTTTTTTCAAAACGCCTGATGATGTCTTTGATGGCGCAGGCAACTAAGAAATACTCTTGCATCAAGCGAAGCTCACGCCCCGATTTTGCCGAATCGGACGGATACAAGACTTTGGAAATGGTCTCGGACGTAATCTTCTGCTCAACCGCTTTCACATAATCGCCGACATTAAAAATATCCATGTCGAATTCTTGAGAAGACCGCGCCGTGTAAAGCCGCAAATAATTCACTGTCAGTCCACCGTAACCGACGATCGGAAAATCATGCGGCACGCCTATGACAATCTTTGCATCAGTCCAGGTAGGGTTATAGAGAAACTGCCCGTTTTGGGAACTTTCAATTTTTCCATAGACCGGAATCGAGCAAGCGTAATCGGGTCGTGTGATTTCCCAAGGCGTTCCGAATGCCAGCCAATGATCAGGCTCTTCTTTTTGATAGCCGTTTTTGATGTCCTGTTTGAAAAGACCGTATTCATAGTTAATGCCATAACCGAAGCCAGGCATATCAAGCGTTGCAAGGGAATCGAGAAAACAGGCGGCTAATCTGCCAAGACCGCCGTTGCCAAGTGCTGCGTCGGGTTCGATTTCGCGCACCTCGTCAAAGTCTATTCCCATTTCCGCCAGCGCTTCGCGACAAGCACCAAAGGCACCCATGTTGATCAGGTTATTGCCCAGCGAGCGACCCATCAAAAATTCCATGGAGAGATAGTAAACTCGCTTGGCGTCCGATTGACGGTAGCGGTCTTCGGTTTCGAGCATCTTGTCCACGATGCGATCCCGCGTAGCCATCGCCACGGCGTAAAAAAGTTCGCGTGGCAATACCTCTTTCAACTCTTTGCCAATCGAATACCTGACGTGTTCAAGCAATGATTCCTGAAAAGCGGGAACGGTGTTGGCTAACTCTATATCTTTTTCATTAATCATGGTATGAAGACCCCTCTTAATTTGTAATGTAACTTTGAAAATCAGAAAATCTAGCACAGCCGGGCTTCGTCATCCAAAGAGGATTCGAAGCGCTTAGATTTCGTCTTCGTAATTTTCAACACTGAGGAGTTCGTAAAGTGTAGCAGCTTGAGCTTTTGAAGGAGGTCTGAGCGGAATCTCTAAAACGCGAACAGTGGTGACACGCCCGCGTTGTTTGGCGGAGATTGTATCACCAAGTCGAACTTCGCGCGAGCTTTTGGCTTTGGCATCGTTGAGCTTGACCGCCCCAGCTTCGCACATTTGCTGCGCCAGCGTGCGGCGCGGAATCAAACGAGAGAGTTTTAAGAAAATGTCTAGACGCATTTGCGAAGTTAAGGTTTTTCTTCTGAAAGAATGTTTTCAAGGTCTCTAGCGCTGTGAAGAACTCGAACAATTTCGATCTCGTTCTCTTTGGCAAGATAAAAGCTAAGATGTTTTTCAAAGCCTTTTACAAACCACATGCGTATGCCTTTGAGCAATGAATTTTGGAAGTCGCATCGCTTCCCGATGCTGGGCATTTTAGCAATCTGCAAAAAGGTTTCATCACAAGCGTCTAAAAATCTGTTTGCTGCTTCTAAGCTGTCTTGAGAGATGTAGTATGACAGGTTAAGTAAATCATCAAATACTTTCGGGCGATAGGTGACACTCATCGCGATTTGCCACTTTGTGCTAAACGTTCTGCCAAGCGTTGGCGAATTTCATTTACGGTATCTTTGGTAAAAGGGGTAGGCTCACCGCTGTTTAGACCTTCAAGCAGTAAAGCTTCCAACTTCGCTTCCGCTTTGCGTTTTTGATCTTCTTTCACTAATTCCAGAAAATACTCATCAGCAGTGCTGAAGCCACCTTCTGCTATTTGCGACTCAACAAACTCTTTTACTTTGTCGGGTAAGGATATATTCATTGTTGCCATACTCGATACCTCCGCTTGTGCCAATATAAACAATTTGGCGATGCAAAACAATTCTGCCAAATCATTCATCCGGCACGAAACCTACGGCAGAGGGAATCCATTTTGCGGCACTCGATTAAGAATTGAAGCTGTTGGTGGCTCCAAGCCCTGGTTTTGATAGAGGATATTTGTTTCATTTGAGTAAAATGCTTCCGTTCCTATTATCGCAGATTTAGGGCTTGCGGAAATATCAAACATTGGAGGAAAGTTTACGGATTTTGGGAACGCCTTCAAGGTAAAGATGTATCCGCCTTTTTCCCTTGAAGCCAGTCTATTATCAATCAAACCTTCTCTGCCAAGCGTTTCAAGATCGGCGAAGGTGCCTCTTCCTTTTGTAACTGAATAAACCAATTGTGCTGTGCCAATTTCCTGAATATGCCTGATTGCTTTCGATTCATTACGCGACGGCTCTTCAGAAAAATAGGCGGTCAGCCAAGTTACAGCGAAGCTGAATACGAAAGTGAGAAAAGCGACGAGCAATCGTAAAATTAGTCTTTTCATAATGCTGCTTTACACGCCATCCGAATGGTTAAGTTCCTCAAGCAATTTTCACAACCAGTTTGCCGGTGTTTGAGCCTGTGAAGAGTTTGTTGATTCCGGTTACCGCATTCTCTAATCCTTCGACTTCGTCAACGCGATATTTGAGCTTGCCTTCCATCAACCATTTGCCTAAATCTGCGAAGCACTCTTGAGCGCGAGGCATATAATCCAAGACAATGAAGCCTTCGACACGGGCTCGCTTTGCCAGAAGATTTCCGAAATTGTAAGGACCCGGCACAGGCTCTGTGGCGTTGTACTGCGAAATCAAGCCGCATAAAACAATGCGTGCTCGGCTATTGATCAGCGACAACACGGCGTCAAGAATTTCGCCGCCGACGTTTTCAAAGTCAACATCTATGCCGTTCGGGCAATGTTTCTTCAAACTCTCGCGCAGGTTTTCGGTCTTGTAATTGATCGCCGCGTCGAACCCCAATTCATCAACCAGCCATTGGCATTTGTCATCAGAACCCGCTATGCCAACGACGCGACAGCCTTTAATCTTGCCGATTTGCCCGACCAGCGAACCCGTAGCGCCCGCCGCCGCCGATACTACTAAGGTTTCACCCGCTTTCGGTTTGCCTACATCCAACAAGCCGTAATAAGCCGTCAAGCCTATGTGGCTGAACAGACCCAGGAAAGCGGTCAAGGGAATGCCAGGCATATTGGGCAAGGTGCTCAAACCGGTTCCGTCCGTGAGCAGATAATCCTGCCAGCCAATCATACCACTGACATTTGTGCCTACAGGAAAATTCGCATGATTCGATTCTTCGACAAAGCCTATGCCACCGCCACGCATGACGTCGCCGAGCGGTACAGGCGGCAGATAGCTATCGGCATCTGTCGCCCAGATGCGATTCGTAGGATCTAGCGACAAATATAAATTGCGCACCAGGAGTTGTCCTTCGCCGATTGCTGGCACAGCCTCTTCGCGCCATTCAAAATCCGAATCTTTGAAGTTAGACACAGGGCGGGCGACAAGTCGCCATTGACGATTTACTTTTGCTGTCATTGCATGAATCTCCTTGAAATAAAAGTCGAGCAAATCTGTCTGTTGCTCTGATAAATTATCCTTGAACTTTTTTCTGTTGATGCGAAAGCGTTGAGTTACTCTCTGCGCGATGCGCGAAAATCTTTTACCGTCTTTCGATCAAGGGGCGCAACCAACTTTGCGCTGATGCGACTGAGAAGCCAGAATATTTTTGCATAGCCCGGAAAGACAATCATCGCTTTGTTGCGCCGCACGCCGCGCAAAATGATCCGCGCTGCCTCTTTCGCTTCGACCATCTTGAAGGGAATCTTTTTCATGATTTCAGCTTTGTCAATCTTTCGCCAAGGGTTTGCGTCAAAGATATTGGTTTGAATAAAGCCCGGACAGATGACAGTTACCTTGACGCCTAAATCTGCGGCTTCGGCTCTGAGCGATTTGGAAAGCCCAACGACAGCGTGTTTCGTCGCGCTATAAGGAACCATAAACGGAGCGCCCAACAAACCCGCGAGCGAAGCCGTGTTAACAATGTGACCGTAGCCTTGTTTAACCATCACTTGATAAGCCGCAGCGGTTCCGTAAATCACCCCCATCAAGTTTACATCAACGATATGTCGCCAATCGGCAAGGCTCAAATCTCGCGCTTCGCCGCCTACGCCAACACCAGCGTTGTTGAATATTAAATCGAGCCGTCCGTGTTTTGCGACAGTTTCATCAACCAATCTCTGCACATCTTCGGCGCTGGTTACATCCAATTGAGCTGCTTCAGCCTTGCCGCCTTTTTCGTTGATTGAGGAAGCGACCTTTTGTGCACCCGCAAGGTTTACATCGGTAAGGACGACGAAGGCTTCCGCTTCGCCCAAGGCTTCGCTGAGGGCTTGCCCGATGCCGCTTGCCGCGCCTGTGACGATGGTGACTTTGTCTTTGAAATCATTCATGACGCTACGCTCCTTATGTCATTTTAGAAAGAGTACCAAGCAGTACGGATGAATTTTTATGAAGGATTCAGGCGGAAAGGTTTTATGCTGTACAGGCGCTTTTTGCAAGCCCCAATGAATAAATCGTGTAAGTGGGGACAGGGCTTGTCCCTGCATTGGGTTATCAAGCATGAATAAATATGCGACGGTGAACACATCGTGTCGCCCGTCGCATTTTAACTGAGTGAATATTGTCTGCGCTTATTTGCTCTCGCCCTTGGTGTCAGCAGGTTTCGCTTCAGGAGTAGCGTAATCTTTGTTGATGTCAATGTAAGCTTCTTCGCGCAGTCTCTTGATATATTTTTTGCGGGCTTCATCAGCGCGCTCCATAGTCGCGCCCTGGTTTACCATTCTCTGCACTTCAGGGTTTGAGTAAGGTAGCACCGTCGCGTCTTTTTTCTCGTCCATGTGAATAATCTGAAAACCGTCTTGCTGACGAATCGGCTCTGTCACTTCGCCGGTTTTCAAGTCTTTAATCGCGGCGAGCAAATCCTCTTTTAATTCGCCTGGCTTGAGTTTGAAAGTTCCGAGCTTGCCGCCTAAAGCGCGTGACGGGCGGGTCGCTCCGGAGTATTGCTGCACGGCTTCGGCGAATTTTTTTCCGGCGCGCAATTCGGCAACGATACGCTTGGCTCTTTGCGTTACTTCATCGGCGGTTTGGTTATCAAGGGGCAGGAAAATTTCCGAAATCGTGGCTTCGGCATCGGTCGTAAAATACTTTTTGTTTTTTTCGTACCATGCCTGTTTATCTTTATCAGATAGGCTCTGGAAAATTGGCGACAGCACTTCTCTTTGAACAACGTATTGTTGCTGGAGTCTTTGGCGAAGCGAATTGCGAGCCTGTTCCGGATCAATGCCCTGTTGCTTGAGCGCGGCTTCAAACTCGGTAATGTCCTTGAACTTATTCTCGATAGCTAACTGTCGCATTTGTTGATTGACCTCTGGCTCAACATCTATGCTCAACTCTTTGGCTTTTTGCTCAAGCAGCAGATTTTCGATGATGAAATCGAGAACCGTAGGCAGAAGCTTTTGAATCTCTGCGGCTATTTCAGCCTCGCTCTTGCCTTTCATCTGGCTAATAATCTCTCCTTTGAACTCCTCTTTGGCTTTCAAATAGTCGGCGATTGTGATGATGTCGTTATTGACGCGGGCAACGATCCCTGTGACCAGTTCTGGCTCTTGCGCTCGTGCGGTTGTTGAAAGAGCAAACACCGCGACAAAAACTAAGCTTGTAATAAGATACTTCATAAACACATCCTCATTTTTTAATAGTTGCTTTCAGATTTCAGACTGCGGATTTTTGAATTCGCAATCCGCTTTCTGTATATGTATTGGGCTGGCTGTCATCAAGTGTCAATTATGCCTGAGTTTTCCTTGATAAGTGAAGCCTAAAGATGCATCGTTGATTTTAATCTGTGCAGCCGCGGCAAGCTTGTTGACTGCTGCATCAACCGTCTCTTGATTCCTTCGCGAGACAAATTCATCCCTAAGGTGTAGGCGGCGTTCGTCCAACTGCGAACGGCGTTCTTCGGGCGCATAGGCCTGCGTGCGACGTTCAAGCTGGAAGATGTGAAAGCCGTAATTTGATTGAACCACCGGACTGACGCTGCCCGGACTGAGCGACTTGATGGTTTGTTCCAAAACCGCAGGCATCTGCCCTTCGTCGTAACGGGTCAATTCGCCTTGCTCCGTTTTCAGCGACGTCGAATGGGTGCGCGCCACTTTAGCGAAATCATTTTTACCTTCGACAATTTCGCGTCGTATGGCTTCGGCTTCCTCCCTGGATGGAACGCGAATTTCGCGCACATAAAAACCTGACTTGTTCGTCAGACGGTCTTTATTCGCTTCGATATATTGGTCTATCTCTTCGGATGAAACCCGCACTTCGCGGAGAATTTTTTGCTGATAATATTTTTCAATCAGCAAATCGTTCTCTAACTCTTTTCGCCCTTCTGTATCGGAGGCAGTAGAGCGCATTTGCGGATTATCCTGCGCCAGCTTTTCCACATCGGTATCGGTGATCGTCAACCCTTGGCGCGAAGCTTCATCAATGACGACCTGACGCAGCAGGTATTCATCGAATATCTGAGAGCGCAGCGAATCGCTCATCTCGTTTGTCGCAAACTCCCCGAGCTTGAGCGCAAGGAAACGATCAAACTCTATGCGCTTTATCTCACGCCCGTTCACGGAAGCCATCGCGGGCAAGCCGTCGCTTTTGCCGCGACAACCAAAAAGCGCAAACGCAAATAAAAGTGGAAGCAATAGAGCGCGTTTCATAGCTTTGCAAAGACCATAGATGATAAGTTCATCATAACCAATCCAGCAACTTCTTACTGATGCAGAGCAGAATCTTTGTTACAAAAATGTTATATAAAGTAAATAGAGAAAATTTTGTTGACATGAAAATGGTGAGGCATATAATCATCACGCTAACAGACAAGCAAAAGATATAACTGGAAAGGAATTCAGTAGTTGCTTCCTTTAGCAAAAAAAAGTCCGATTAATTCCTGCAAAATTACCCGTGTCATCAATTGAATTTTTCAAGCGCGGTTTCTTTATTGGGAAAAGAAACCTTTACCCTCACAACTTGAAAAAAAACAGAATCGCTAAATCATCGGAGCGTTAAATGCGCTTGGAGTTATCAGCAAAATAAAAGGCAAGACAGTCTAGAGCTTGGTCGGCATTCGCCTGTCTCGCCTTGAACACAAACCCAGAAAAAGGAGTGTGTCATGACCAGATTACAAGATGAGAATAGCATGCGCAATCGCAACATTTTATTTGCGGCAAAATCAATCTTCACAGGCAGGGCATTTGTGCTGCTTGGCGCGGTTTTCGCTTTGCTCCTACCCTTTACCTTCTCCATTCGTAGTTTAAGTTCAAGCAATGAGTCCATTGCGAAACCGGAAACCATCAACCCGACAACTTTTGCGGAACCCGTCGGTCGAACAATTTTTGCGGAAGTTCAACCCCAGGCATTGCCCGCCAAAGACCATTACGCGCAGATTCCTTATTTCACCGAGTCTGAAGTGACGAGTTCGACACTGACGCTGAATAACAATATGCCTGATTTCATGCAGGCAACCGTGACCGTCTTCAATGAACAAGGCGATTTATTCGTTGTTCCGCCCATTGCTTTGCCGCCGATGAATGCGGCGCGCTTCAGCTTGAAAGAGCTTACCAAAGACGCGAAAGGCGATTTCACATCGGGCAGTGTTGAGGTCTTCTATCACGGGCCTTCGATGGCTGTTACATCGCAGGTGAGCATCGTCTCAGCCAGCAAGGGATTATCATTTGAGTCCTCAGAGACCTCAGCCATGGGATTTGCATCGAACAAACTCGATGCCATCGCCTGGTTGCCAGATGGCCAGGCGCAAGCCAATGTCGCCATCACCAACACCACGGGCAACGTGGTCAACGTCACCGTGACAGCGAGTCAGGAACATGGCAACAATAGCAAGTATGTGACACTCAAGGCACGCGAGATGCACCTCGTAGATTTGAAGTAGTTGATTGGCAGCCAGAATGATACTTCGATTACGGCAACTGTGAGTGTGGAACATAACGGTATGCCTGGCGCAGTCATTGCCACAGGCTTTGCACTCAATGAACAAAAAGGGTTCTCCAGCAACATTTTGTTTGTTGATCGCGCGACGGCGAAAACTACTCATCTGGCAGGAGCGCATGTCAGGTTCGGAGAGGTACACAGTAAAGAAGGATTTCCACAAGGAACCAAGTTCACGACTCCTCTAATCCTTGCGAACCTCAGCGACACACCAACAAAGGCGCAAATCTATGTGGATTACACCATTGCAACGGTGGCAATGCGTATGAGCTTAGGAGAAGTAAATCTTGCGCCCGGTGCTCTCAAGCAGCTGGAACTTGCCAAAGAGATGGCAAAACCTGGAGTGATTATGCCGGTTGAAGATGCGGGAGTTGACATCGAATATACAGGCAGAGCAGGCGCAGTAATCGGACGATTGACCAGCCTGGATCAGAGCGGTGATTTTGTTTTTGATGTGCCGGTAAAAGACCCGCTGGGAGAGATGATGCGCGGCAGCGGGTCTTACGCCTGGCGACTCGATAATGGTTATTCAACAATCGTTCATATAAAGAATACCCTCAACAAAAAAGTCTATGCTCTGGTGCAGGTCAGATATGAAGGAGGCACCTATAATCTAGAGCGCCTTCCACTGGCTCCGTATCAAACAATAGCTGTGGACATCAGAGAGTTGCGAGACCGGCAATAGAGTGACATTCGCGATTCCGTGATGCCTGTAGGTGTCGAAACCGGTCAGGTGGTCTGGTATGAAGAAGAGGTTGGCTCGCTCATCGGCAGGGCAGAGGTTGCCAATATCCCGGCAGGCATCGCTTCCAGTTTCAGTTGTGGCGGTACCTGCGTCTGTCCGCCGAGTTTCGCAAGCACTTACGTGAATCCATCATCAGTTGTAGTGCCGCCGGTCGGATCTACTTCTATGAATGTCTATGAGACGCGCAGTAACTGTACGACAACCTTTGGCCCTTTCAACCGAACGAGTGACAGCAACTGGACATCATCGAATGCCAGTGTTGCAACCGTGGCGGGCGGCTCGGTGACACATGTAGGTCCAGGCAGTTGTTCAATCAATGCCCAGTTCACAGCGCTGGTCTATGTGCCTGGTTGCGCTACAATGAATGTGTACCCAAATCCCGGCAGCGGCTTAAGCGTGTTTCAGGTGGCAGTAAAAGAAGTGGGTTTCAAAAATGATCACCTCCTTTATAGATTTGTAGATGGGCAAACTGGGGATATAGTAGTAGATAGTCCTGATGGTACAGCACCGACCTGGAAGAGTATGAACAATCCAAATCATCCGGTTGCTTATACAAAAGGGACGATACCGACCATGTTTGCTACATTTTCCATCACCCCTACTCCGACTGGTTCATCAAACGCGATAATCAGGGTTAAGAAGGACTCCTCCACAGTTATCGCCCAGACGACATCCATCAGTATTGGGGGGGCTCAGTTTACAGTCAGTCCCATCAATATGAATCAACAGCTGGAA
>JANMSG010001103.1:0-4016 GCA_031389065.1 Acidobacteriota bacterium
AAGAAAAATCCGTTTTTGAGTCTTCAATGGATTCAACTACTTGCCTTGCACTAACTTTGTGATTCCGCGTCGGTGAATCCTTAACTTAATGCCATTGGCCTGAAGGCGGTACTCTGAACGCCTGAATTTCAGGTTTCGCCCGATTTTTTTGCCCACGCTAAACACATACTTGATCGCTTAAGCCGTCGGTTAGAGACCGCTTCTCACCCGCCTCATCAAATTTAAAAGGAAAGATTATGACAATAAAAAAAACATCAAAGCATTTATTTAGCCGACGCGATTCGCTGCGGCTAATTGGCGCGGCTGGCGCGACAGCCGTTGTCGCATTAGCAGGTGAACCGGCAGCAACGTTTTTACCAATCGCGCGACATAGCGCCGTAACCAAAGCCGCCGTTCTGGATTGTATCGTCAGACCGCAGCTTACCGAAGGTCCTTACTTTGTAGACGAAAAACTCAACCGCTCAGACATCCGCACAGACTCGACGACCGGCGAGGTGTCAGCGGGTGTGCCGCTCATTCTCCAGTTCAACGTCACAGGTTTGGGTGGCGGAAATTGCGCGCCTGTCCCTAACGCCTATGTGGACATCTGGCATTGCGACGCCGCAGGAGCCTATTCCGACATTAGCAATGGTGCAGGACAAGCCAACACGAGCGGTAAGAAATACCTGCGCGGCTATCAGATAACGGATAGCAATGGAGAGGCTCAGTTTACGACGATTTATCCGGGTTGGTACAGTGGCAGAGCCGTCCACATCCATTTCAAGATTCGTCTGTTTGCAGGCTCGCAGGAGACCTACGAATTCACTTCACAACTCTTCTTCGACGACACCGTAAGCGATCTGGTTTACGCACAGAGTCCGTACAACACGAGAGCAACGCGCAACACGCGCAACAGCAACGACGGCATTTATAACGGCGGTGGTTCGCAGTTACTGCTTTCACTCACGCCGAGCGGGCAAGGCTACGCGGCAACCTTCAGCATAGGGCTTGCAGGAGTCACTGGCACAACGCCTTCACCGAGCGCCGCGCCAACCATTACAGGCGTGACGATTTCAGGCAGGAATTTGATTGTCACCGGCGCAAATTTCAGTTCTGACGCGCTCGTGTATATTGACGGGCAGAAGTACAAAAAGACCGATAATGACGAGTCGAGTCCAGCAAACCTGCTGGTCGTCAGGAAGGCTGGCAAGTTTATCGCTGCGGGGCAGAGCGTAGCGATTCAAGTTTTAAACACCGATAACACGCTCTCGGCGGCATTCTCTTTCACGCGGCAATGATTCGCGATGTTTGACAGAGCGAATATACCCTTGCAGCTTACATGTGCAATAATTGATGTTGCGGGCAATTTAATTGGTTCATTGGAATTTGAGGGAGATAGAAAGGTTCGTAGTCCCGCCTTCCGGCGAAATCCTATAGCAGCAAGAAATTCCGCTGAAAAGCGAGGCTACGAAACCTCTCCCGCAATTGAAACCCTACTAACCTTTGTCGGGTTATCATTTCGTGGAACTATTTGTGTGCTTCACGTACATAGCCACTAGAACCGAAGCGCGAGCGTTGATGGAATCATGATAAAGGCGTTAGCAAATCCCAGTGATGATGAACTGCTTCACTTGATGATGGCCGGAGATGCTGAGGCTTTTGAAACGCTCTATGAAAGACGACAAGCAGGAGTTTACCGGTTTGCGTTGCGCATGAGCGGTTCACAGTCCTTGGCAGAAGACGTCACGCAAGATGTGTTCATCGCTTTGATGCGCGACGGCTGGCAGTTTGATTCAACGCGCGGAAGCGTTTCGGCTTACCTGTACGGTATGGCTCGCAACCGCGTGTTGCGCCGCCTGGAGCGCGATAGAAGTTTTGTTTCGATGGCTGATGAGTATGAAGATGAAGATGCAACGATGAGCGAAAAATTGATTACCAGAGAAGATCCGCTCGCAGAGTTTACGCGAAATGAAATCATCGAATCAGTTCGACAGGCAATTTTAGCTCTACCGGCGCACTACAGAGAAGTCGTCGTGTTGTGCAATCTTCAAGAGATGAGTTATGACGAGGCAGCAAGTGTACTCGGTTGCGCCGTTGGCACCGTGCGCTCGCGTCTGCATCGCGCCCGCGTCATGCTGACTGAAAAACTGCAATCGACGAAAGAAGTGAATACGACTCCACGTACTATTATTTCTGCGAGGTGTGCGTTATGAACTGCAAAGAATTTGAAGAGATTATCAACGACCTCGCCTGCGATCATTTGATGCTCGCAAACAAGAGAGTGCAAGCCTTGGCGCACCAAGAAGTCTGCGCCAGATGCGCTGCACGTCTTCGACAGGAGCGTTTGCTGACAGCGCGTTTGCGTTTGGTGGCAGAGGCGGAGGTGGTGCAAACTCCTGTTCGCGTCAAAGCCTCTTTGATGGCGGCCTTCGCCGAGCGCAATTCCATTTCTGCCGCGCCGGTCTCGCTTGCGCCTGAAAACCTGCCTGCGCAAACCCGCACCAACCGCTGGTCGCGTAGGGCAATGGCTGCGGCCGCCGCAATTCTCATTGTACTGGCAGTCGTTACTCTGCGTCTGTTGAATGCTCAATCGCCTGTTGATACGCCGTCGAATGCGCCGTCAAAGATAGCTGATGATAAAGGGGCAAAAGATTCTGCGCCACAAAAACCAGCCCCTGAAAAAGCTGGTTCGCCACATAATTACCAGCCCTCAATCGTCGCAGGTACTCAAAAGCAAGAGGGGCTAAACAAAAATGCGGTAAAACCTACAGGCGGTGAGCGGGTCGCGCAAAATCGTAAGTCTCGCAAGGTTGAGCCAACAACCAATGCCGCAAATCAAGTGGCGCAAAATGAAGTGGTCACCGATTACATACCGCTGACTTATTTTAACGATTCAACCATGTTCGATAGCGGCTTGGTAGTGCGCGTTCAAGTATCGCGCTCGACATTAATTTCAATGGGTCTGCCGATGAATGTTGAAAGTTCGAGCGAACTGGTGAAAGCCGATGTTGTGGTTGGCGACGACGGGGTAGCGCGGGCGATTCGCTTCGTTCATGATTCATCCCCCAAACCAGATGGCAAGCAGGCAAAGTAATCAAGAATTGACACGCAACAAAAGAGAATCGAGATATGAAAACTCGCAGAAAATTGATGCTCACACTTATTGGCTTGATATGGATGTTAATGGCAAGCGCCGACGTTTTCGCGCAAGGTCCGCCGCGTAGACCGCCGGGTGGGGGCCCTCCCGGCGGGGGCCCACCGCCTGGTTGGGACAGAGGCTCCGATCAAGGGAGACGTCCTGATGGAGGAAGACCTCCGCGAGGCGGCGCGCCGGGCTTCAGCCTGCTCTCTTCAGAGATGCGTTTCGATAGCAAATTGGTGAAGGGCGCGGCTTATTCCGCACAGGCAATCACAGAAAGCACGCAAATACTCGGCGACGGAACGCGTATCACACGCAAAGCTACCTCTGCAATTTATCGTGATAGCGAAGGACGAACCCGACGCGAGTTGACGTTGGATTCCCACGGTCCGTTTTCCCCAACCGGCGAAGCCCAGCAGTTAATTTTCATCAACGACCCTGCGGCAGGCACGCATTTCGTCCTCTATCCGCAAAATCACACAGCGCGCAAAATGAAGATGTCTTCAAAAGAACCGCCACCACGTCCTGAGCAGCCTGCTTCTACGGAAGGCAAGACGGAAGCGCTCGGCAAGAAATCCATTGAAGGCGTTGAAGCGGAAGGCACGCGCTCGACCATCACCATTCCTGCCGGACAGATAGGCAATGACCGCCCCATCGTTATTGTCTCGGAGCGTTGGTATTCGCCCGTCTTGCAAGCCGTGGTGTTAAGCAAACACAATGACCCTCGGGTTGGCGAAAATGTTTATCGTTTGACGAACATCAATCGCGCAGAGCCCGTAAAATCGCTTTTTGAATTGCCCGCTGATTACAAAGTTGAGGAAGCTTTGTTCCCGCCGCAGCGTCCGCCGAGAGGTGGGCGCAGAAAGCCGGAGAATTTTTAAGGGCGTGAAGAAGTTTG
>JANMSG010001125.1:0-12608 GCA_031389065.1 Acidobacteriota bacterium
ATACACATGAAAACAGAGATGACGAACCACCCTGGCAGGTACCGTCGCGTATCAATGTTGATCGCGATGATCTTAATTATTGTTGCCGCCTCAAGCCAACTGCGGGCAGACAATGGCACGTGCAGCGGGGCTCAGGTCAGCTTGCCGTTTACTGACGTATCCGGTAACGGCTTCTTCTGCCAGATCGCTGGAGCGTACTTTTCGGGACTCAGCAACGGCACCTCAGCGACGACCTACAGCCCAACGGCACCGGTACCCAGAGAGCAGATGGCGGCTTTTATCACGCGTACGCTCGACCAATCCTTGAAGCGTGGGAGCCGACGTGCTGCTCTCGACCAGTGGTGGACTGCAAAGGAGGATTCTTCTACTAAGAAACGTGGTTCTCTTAACGGCGATTCCCTGAATTATGTGAAGTCAGACGGCAAAGACCTATGGGCCGTGTCAGGCATCGGTTTATCACGTGTAAACGTGGCCACAGGCAGTCATACCCACTATTCAGGCTTGATTTCGCCCAAAGGTCTTCTCATTGCGATGGGCTATGTATTTGTTGCTGGCGGGCATAGTGGAACGTACGAACTCTACCGGATAAATCCCAAATTATCGGTGAATGCGCCTGGCGCTGTCACCACGGTTACCTCCAGTCTGGGAGTCCAACCGCTGGCTATCGCATTTGACGGCACGCACATTTGGACCGCAAATTATGGCGGCTCGGTCTCGATCATAGACCCTTCGAACAATTACTCAGTGATAACAAAACCGCTCGGCGTACACCCAACAGGCATTCTCTTCGACGGCACAAACATCTGGGTCACAGACGGCGGAAATGGAAACCTGATTAAGCTGGATTCTTCCGGATTTGTCAGTCGAACCGTTGAGCTTGGAGGGGATCTCGCATACCCGGTATTTGATGGTACGAATATCTGGGCGCCCGATCCGAGCAGCGCCAAGGTCTATGTCGTTCGTGCGTCCAATGGTGTGTTGCTTGCCACACCTCAACTCGACGGAGCGCACAATTTTATCGCGGCAGCATTCGACGGAGAGCGGGTGGCTGTGACCGACACCACTGGCTACGTACATCTCTGGAAGGCAACCGACTTAACCTATCTTGGCAACTGCGAGATAGTCGACTCTAATACGCCTTACGGAATCTGTAGCGACGGTACACGCTTCTGGGCAACTATGCGTACTGATAATGGTATTGGCTACTTGTTAGGATTCTGATTGATGTTTAATTTAAGAATTGCGCGAGCGTGCTGCCTCATGGGATGGAACTCTCGAAGGTGAATCGTAGAAGGAGAGAGGCGCTAGAATAAAACTGAAAATCCCTGCGCTGTGGACATTGCTATCAAAAAGATCCATGAAAAGTTCAATAGATCGCTCTACCTGCTATTCTAAGAAGATTGCGAGAAGCGATCTCAAAAACAGAAACTTGAGGTTGATAACTCAGAAAAAATGATGATTTCAACCAGTTAAAAATGATTATTGAGATCGCTTAGGTGAATTCCTAGTGACGCAGAGCAGAGAATCAAGTAGTGTAAGCGTGGTAGAAGAATTGGAGGCATTATGATGACACAAACGAACTCTATAACTTCGCAAATGACCCCACCATCTGTCATTAAAGTGGTGATTGTTGAAGACCATCGCGAGATTCGCGATTATATCTCTTTCATGATAAACGCCGCAGATGGGTTCAATTGCATAGGCAGTTATCGCACGATGGAAGAAGCGATACAGAAGATTCCCGCTGAGGTGCCTGATGTGGTTTTGTCCGACATCGGCTTGCCCGGAATGAGCGGCATCGAAGGAGTTAAGATCTTGAAGGAGCGTTATCCTCAAGTCCTTATGCTGATGATTACTGTCTATGACGATGATGATCGCATCTTTGACGCCTTGTGTGCAGGAGCTTCCGGTTATTTGTTGAAGAAGACCGCGCCCGCAAAATTACTCGACAGTCTGAAAGAGGCTGTGGGCGGCGGCGCGCCCAAGTCGCCCGACGTGGCGCGCCGCGTCATTACACACTTCCGCAATGTGCGACCACCTGAACGCGCCGATTACGATCTGACACCGCACGAAACGCGATTGCTGAAACTTTTAGTTGAAGGTCACAACTATAAGACAGCCGCTGCCAAACTTGGTGTCACCACCGCAACCATCTCCTTTCATCTGCAACACATTTATGAAAAGCTGCAAGTGCATTCCAAGTCAGAAGCCGTCGCCAAAGCTCTGAAAAATCGGCTGGTCTAATCAAGCTGAAAAAAATAGTCGCCAATGAGGCGAAGTTTCAAGACACCTTGAATCTTCGCCTCTTGAAGTTTGAGCGCCTGACTTTTGCCCAAATAACTTTTTGGCTTCTGGTAATCTACCGCATGTTGCGCTATGAATTTTCATAGCGCAATTGTGCCAGGCACTCGCTTGACGCTCAGAACCAAGCGGTTGCTCCTTACCTGATATGAAAAATAGTCATTAAAACCAGGCTTTTTATCTTTCTTGCTGGTCTCCTGACGCAAATTTTTACCACCAGTTTACTAGGAATCCACTTGGTGCATCTGCACTGCAAATGGTGGATTATATAAGCGTCAACTAAGCGATTCGATGAATTTATGTGACAACTAAATATTTTAAGAAGGACTGATTATGAATAAAGATAGAAAGACGACTCGCCTGGGTATTCGCAAACCCATCATTCGGCAAAGACTTGCTCCGTTCTGGTGCGCCTCGTGTTTGAGATTGGTGACCATGGTGGCAGTAGAGGAAGCGGCATTGATGAAGCGACTTGATACAAATGAGATAGAGAACAGATGTGAAAGCCACACCCTGCATACCATGCAAACCTCCACCGGGCATCTGATGATTTGTTTGTCATCGCTTGAATAAATGATGCGATAGATCTCTGATGGGCGCCTCGAGAGCCAAGTCTGAACTGTAGCCTCTTTTGGCTCATCTCCTGCGCAGATCGGAATTCAAACTTTCAAGACTTGCGAGACTTCTGTTTTGCATCGTGATATACTCTTTGCGGTTTTTTGGAGTGGGTTGGACGGTCGCTGGCGACTGATGATTTGCGACTTGCAATCTCAAAATCTGAACTCTCAAATTTGAGAGCGACGAGGGAGATTTGCAGTTGACAGTCACCATCGCGAGAGGAAAGTCCGAACACCGCAGGGCAGCGGACCGGCTAACGGCCGGGCGGGGCGACCCGACGACAAGTGCAACAGAGAACAGACCAGCCGATGGCTTTGCCTCTGGCAACAGACACAAAGCACAGGTGATGGGTGAAACGGTAGGGGCTGCAAAGCCTTAATGTAAGAGCCTACCAGCACAGGTGGCGACATTCTGTGGCTAGGTAAACTCTCCGCGGTGCAAGACCAAATAGGGAAACGTCATTAGGGCGGCTCGCCCGATGCGCGCTTCAAGCAACTCCTTGTTCATCATTGATGGATGACGCATTGCGACAAGCGCGCTACAGTTTCCGGGTAGGTTGCTTGAGCGAAGGAGTAATCCTTTGCCTAGATGAATGATCGTCGCTCGTTTGTTGATACTGCTTGCGCCTAGCGTGAGTAAGTCGCAAGCGAGAACAAAATTCGGCTTATAGACCCGCTCCAATAACACTATACTTAGGATTGATACTCCATCTCCTTGATGGGTAGAGAGCAAAACGAATGAATAAAAAATACCTATTTGGCATAATTGGCTTAGCTGTAGGCATCGCCATCAGTTTTTACTGGACACGTTCCTATAACGCCACCAACGCGAAAACGTCAACTGCTCCATCGCCAGGAGGTATGGCAGGTGGGGCAAGCAGCGGCGATCAGAAAGCGATGATGGAAGAGATAGCGAAAGTCATGGAGACTGCCCGAAGCAATCCGAAAGATTTTAAAGCCCAACTCGAAGCTGCTAAGGCGCAAAGCCAGATTGGCAGGAAAAAAGAGACTGTTGAATTTTTAGAGAGAGCTTACGATGCCAGTCCCGGCGAGTTTGCAGAAATCGGGGCGGCTGGTTTTGTTGGACAATACTACTTCGATCAAAAGAAACATAGCGATGCAGAAAAGTGGTTCAATCGCGCTCTTGCAACTGAAAAGAAGGATGAAGATAAAGCCGAGATCCATATCATTCTGGCAGAATCTTTTAATGGGCGCGAACCTGCACAACCCGATAAAGCAATTCAAGAACTCCAATCTGCGCTCAAAATAAACCCTAAAAATGCACACGCTTTCGGGCATATGGTAGAGGCGTACGCTTTGAAGAAGGACGCAAAATCGGCTGAAGAAGCGCTTAACAAACTCAAAGAGGTAGAGCCGACGAACAAGAGAATCTCTGTGCTGCAAACTTTAATTGCAGATGTGAAAGCGGGAAAGCCAATTATTCTGCCGAGTGAATAATAGATGGAGAGCGATCTTAAAAATGAAAGGCTAAGTTCGATGCTGCTCAAGTTTATTCTCTACAGTGTAATTGCCTATCTGGTTATCAGATTTGTCAGGAGTTTTATAAACGGGGCAAAAGGCGCAAAGCTTCACGCCTCAGCCGAAGCCCGACAAACGCCGCGCCAGAAGCCGCGCAAAAAAGTCGCTTCGACCATGATTCGCTGCGCCTCTTGCAGCACTTTTATTACCGAAAACAGCGCGATGCAATCCGGTAGCCGTATTTTTTGCTCAGTTGCTTGCGCTAAAGTAGGCACGAAAAGAACATAATTTTTTTTTGAATTATTTTCATTTTCTGCATCATTCTCGAAAGAAATTCCGTCTATCAGTATTAGAGGGGAAATAAAAGCAATATCTCCATTGAAATACCCTCTCAGTGGTTCCAATTCCAGTGGAGTAATCATCCCCTATTTTATTGAGTTAAAATAGCAGCCCTCTTATCGGCTGGAAGGATGAATCACTGAAATTTTTTAGAAAGAATAAATGCGCCAAACATGAATGTAAAAGAAGCAGTTAAATTCATACTTGAACGAATCGAAACAGAGACTGAATCTGCGAGTCGCTCAAATAATGGCTTGAACTGTCCGGACGAAGCAGCAATCCTGACGTATTGTGAGGGCAAAATATCTGACCAAAAAAGGGCAGATATTTATACACACATATCCGCCTGTTATAAATGTATAGAACTTCTTGCTATGTTCGCTCAAATTAGTGAACAAGAATCGGATGAGGCAACCAACGAGCTTGAGAGCGCCGCAATCAAAACGCCGAAACTGGAAGATAGAGTGCTTGCAAAAAAAGTGCTGGAAATGATTGAGAAAGATGAATTGAAATTCGTCGAGTCCAGGTAAAGGCGATGTAGTGTTGAAGAAATCCTATATAAAATGGGAGTTTTATGAAAAAAGAGCAGGACGCGAAGTTTTTTCGCGCCCTGCTCTTTTTTTGAAAAGAGATTGTCGTCAACTTGAATCTATTACTTCAATGCGTGCTCAATTGCTTGGGTGATTTTTTCGCCTTCCGGTTTATCGCCGGAGCCGAATCGGGCGACGATTTTGCCCTGCTTATCAACCAGGAATTTGCTGAAGTTCCAGCCTATCTCGCCGCCAAATTCCGGATTGGTTGATTTGTCCGTCAGAAATTTGTAGAGCGCATGTTTGTCTTCGCCTTTGACGGAAACCTTTGCAAACAGTGGAAAGGTTACGTTGTATTTCAAAGCGCAGAATTGCTTGATCTCTTCATTGGTTCCCGGCTCTTGCCCCATGAAATTATTTGCCGGAAAGCCCAAAATTACCAAGCCGCGATCTTTGTATTTCGCGTACGTCGCTTGCAAACCTTCATACTGTGGCGTGTAGCCACACTTGCTCGCCACGTTGACGATTAAAACGACTTTGCCTTTGTAGGTGTCAAGCTTTACAGGCTTTCCGTCAATGTCATTTACCGTGAAATCGTAAACTGATGTGTAAGCGCCTTCGGGCGCAGGGGTTTCTGATTTTAATGAAATTGCTTTGACGATTGATAAACCAGCTATGGATAGAACCACTGCTATGACCAGTGCGAAACTTTTCTTCATCACAAAATCTCCTGTTTCAATATGATTATTAAAATTGATTGCTCATCTATTATGACTTGGGTTTTTCCATAGTCAAACGATCTCAAACCACATTTCCACTGTTTATGAGTTCGATTCATGCAATGTGCAATTTTGATAGTTACAGACTTCTTATCCTCAAATCTCACCAATGCGTGTTTTATTCCGTTTCTCGAATGAAAAAGCATTTAAAATTTTCTCGCAGCTACTTCAACCAAGCCTCGCTGATGATGACGTCAACCGTCACAGGGACACTGCGAATGAACTCCCGTGCTGCTTTGACCATCTCGTGTTCTAATACTTTGGCGCATTCCTGAGCCTCGGCTTCAGCTGCTTCAATGACGATCTCATCGTGTATGCAGTTGACTACTTTCGCGTCAAACGGCTGAATCGCCTCATAAATCAACGCCAGAGCGCGTTTGATGATGTCTGCTGAACTGCCTTGAATCGGGCTGTTTTTGCCGAATCTTTGCGTAGCTGCGACTTGCGAACGGTCATTGGGATCGAACGTAAAACAGATTAAACGCCCTGAGCGAGTGCGACTCTCGCGGGTCTGTACGGCGCGATTGGCGGCTTCGCGCAACCATTCGGCAACGCCGCTGTAGGCCACGAAATACTTTTTAATCAACTGTTCAGCCTCTTCATTCGAGCAATCAATTCGCGCTGCAAGACCTTGCGCCCCCAGCCCGTACATAAGCCCGTAGTTCAATTGTTTCGCCGCAGAACGTTGCTCTTTCGTCACTTCTCCAAGCGGAATGTTGAACATCTGACTTGCCGTCACGCAATGCAAATCTTCGCCGGAAATCAGCGCTTTGGTCAGCGCCACGTCCTGCGACCAATCGGCGAGTATGCGAACTTCTATTTGCGAATAATCGGCTATGCAGAGCTTGCGACCTGCTGGGGCGCGAAAACACGAGCGATGCTCTTTGGTATTCGGCACCTGTTGCAAATTCGGATCGGAGCAATTGTGGAGTACAAGTCCATTCGCTATGAATTCATGAACATCTTCTACAGTAATGTCATAAACAGACTCAATTCCGTCTGCAACAATAGATTCTATGGCGACAGCGCGCAGTTTTAATTCCAAGTATTTCTTGACAGGTTGAAGACAGGGCAACGAACCAAATCGCTGAATCAAGCGCTCTGCGTTTGTATCTCTTACAAAAGTATTTTGGTAATAGGGCGTAAAAAAGGCAAAATCAGCCCTGGAGCGTTGCACCAACCCAGACTCGGCAGCTTCAAAATATAATTGGCGACCTGAAATTCTAAACGGTGTCGTCGTTCCGTCTCTATGATTGTCTACAAAATTGTAAGGCGCGTTTTTTCTGCTCGACAGAAATCCGATTCGCTCCATAAAGCTTGCCAGGTCGCTTTTGCTGTATATAGTCAGTTGGTATCTGATTGCTCCGCTGAATCCAGACAAATCATTTCTCCGACGGATTGTCGCATAAACACCAAGATTGGAGAGAAGTATCTGTGCTTGCCTTAGTAAATTAAGGTTGACACTGGTCAAAAAGATTTTGTCGCGCCATTTGCCTCCATCCCCTTCAAATAGACCCCTAAGAAATGCAGCTTGGTAAATCGGATGCGCGCTAATAATGATTTGCGGTATAGACTTTGTATGTGCATTCCCAGACAGCCCAAGTCCGGCTAAAAACTCAGCCACTTTGGTAGATGCCAACTGCAATACTCTGGCTGTTCGTGCTTTGACTTCCACAAATGGCTGACCAAACAATCGTTTTCCGTATGAAATGATCCTACTGATTAACTCTTCATCTTTCCAATCAAAGGCAATAGCGACTCGATCATAATCGGCTGGTGCGCCACCACTTAAAAGCCGGTGATTGGCTGGACGAACGCGCCGCTTCCCAAGAAAACCATCCGCTACTATCAATCCCATAAGTTCACACAACTCAGTAGAAATTGTTTCTGGAATCAAGACCGCTTTTCTGGAATTAATATGACTATCTGGAACAGGGAGCTTTACGGGTTCTGGCATATCATCAAATTCGTCCGCTTGAAGCGATACGAAAAGAATATCTCCGGACTGCAACTCATCCAATCGTTTCCAATCATCAGCCTGTCCAGATAGAAACCTATGATCTGCTGTGGCTTTAACTAGACGACCATCTTTAAGCGTTATTTTGAAAACCTGCTTCCTTCCCGTCTTATAAACATTCTCAATAGATTTACATCCATAAGAGGTTTTTATTATATCGTTCTGCTTCAGGTCTTTAATCTGCCTCAATCCTTTAGGAGTGGATATAAGGGTGTCCCCAGTCACACAACTCATACGCCCGCCGGTTGCGCCGATTTGTCGGAAATCTGAATGAACGCGTCCGGTCACCGGATGAATGTGTTGAAGAAAATTCGCACCGTAACTGGAAAGCGATTTTTGCGCGTGGCGATATTCGAGCAGTTTTTCAATCACCTTATGCTCTTTGGCAATGGCTTGAAGCTGCCAACCTCGCGTGCCTTCAACTTTGATGCCCATTCGTTGCAATGCCTCGGTGACTTGCGCGGGGCTGTCTAGATTGATATTCGGTTCATCGAAGAAAGAGAGTTGTGGAATTCCCGTTGCGAGTTCGCGCTTGAGTTCGGCGGAGAGTATGTCATGCTCGCTTTCGACTTTTTTGACAATCTGGCGCCAGCAATCGGCCTCCAGATTCATCCCCGCCAGTTCCATCGCGCAAAGCGGCAAGACGCAATCGAATTCAAGTTTGGCGACATCAATCATTTTTAACTCGACCAAGGTCTGCACGAGTTTTTCACGTAGCGGAATCAACAACTCGGCGTCTTTGGCGGCATACTCGTATTGCTCGTCGGATAATTCGCCTGACCAATCGCTTACCTGCTGCGATTTATCTACTTCTTCGTTGAGGTAGCGTGCGGCGACGGCTACCAGACTGTTACCGCCTTCGCTTCGCCCGGCGCCGATCAACTGACTGGCAAGCATGGTGTCGAATATAGCGCGCGTTTCGAGATGGAAATGATAGAGCAGCATCTTCATATCGAACTTGGCGTTGTGAAAAATTTTGATGATCTCAGGCGTGGTGAAAATCTCACGAAACGATTGATTCGCAAACGCCTCAATCTTAAACAGATCGACAACGAAATTGCGCTTGCTTGTAGAGATTTGCAAAAGCCGCACCTTGCTTGTCATAGGGTCAAGTCCGGTTGTTTCCGTATCAACGCCGATGACGGGTTGCGTGGCGATAGCGGCAATCAATTTTTCGAGAGCCTCTGTTTTCGTAACCAATGTGAAAATCGTTTCGCTCAATTATGCTTGCTCCTTCGCCCGCAGATTATCGCTTATCGTTTATGTCGTCTTGAGAAAGTAACACACGCCCGATATAGTCAAAATTCTTGCATCTCAAAGGTGAGCAGGCAATCTGATTTTAGGGTTCGGAGGAAAGATTATGAAGTTTACGATTTTATCTCTATTGCTCTTGAGTTTGATGTGGCAAGGGCAAACCCCTGAACCTCTTCAAGAGGTTTCATTGGATGAAGAATTTACCCTCCGCCTGGGGCAACAAGTACAGGTCAAAGATGCGAACCTGAAAATCTCCTTTACTTCTGTAGAGGAAGATTCGCGCTGTCCTGTAGATGTTGATTGTGTGTGGGCAGGTAACGCAAAGCTGAATATAGAAGTGAAGCGTTCGAAAAAGAAATTCGCTTCTGTGTCTATCAACACAACTCTGAATCCAAGAGAAACTGTATACAAGGGATATAGAGTCAAACTCATCAAACTCAATCCACAGCCCAAGGCCAGTGTTCCAGTCGAACCTGACGCTTATGAAGCAACCTTCGTGGTCTCGAATAAATAGGTAATGCGCACAAAATTTATTAGCTTAGGAGTAGGTGAATTATACAATAGAATCGGGAGATAAATGACAGCCCATTCATACGCTGACCCAATAGAAAAAGCAAAGCAGAGGCGCGAAGAATTCATGCAACGCATCAAAGGCGGTGTTGCGGTTTTCCCAGCCGCCCCGATGTTCATACGCAATAACGATGTCGAACACGAATATCGCCAGGACACGGACTTCTATTATTTGACAGGCTTTGAAGAACCCAACGCCATAGCCGTTCTCGCGCCCGACAACGAAGAAAATAAATTCGTTCTATTCGTGCAACCAAAAGACCGCGAACGCGAAGTCTGGACCGGTTGGCGCTCTGGCGATGAAGGCGCAAAGCGCGATTATCTTGCCGATGCAGCTTTCACTATGGACAAGTTTGACGAAGAGTTTCCAAAACTCGCGGCGAAAGCAGAACGCTTATATTACCGCTTTGGCGACCCTCTGTTCGATGAACGCATAGTGAAATTTGTGCGCGGCTTTCAACGCGAACGCCAACGCAACGGCACGCATCCGAAAGCCATCATTGATCCGGCTGAAACTCTGCACGAGATGCGCCTCATCAAAACCGTTGATGATTTGAAGTTGTTGCGTCGCGCCGTTGACATTTCTTGCGAAGGTCATATCGAAGCGATGAAAGCTTTGCAGCCCGATCTTTACGAATATGAAATCGAAGCTGTTTTGCGCTACATCTTTCGCAAAAACGGCAGCCCGCGACACGGCTACGCGCCGATTGTCGGGGCAGGCGCAAACGCCACTGTGCTTCATTACGTCACCAACAATTCTTTAATCAAAGATGGCGATTTATTGTTGATTGATGCGGGCGCAGAATACGGCTACTTCACAGGCGACGTGACCAGGACTACGCCTGCAAGCGGGCGCTTCACAAAAGAGCAGGCGGAAATTTATCAATTGGTGTTGGACGCGCAGCTTGCTTCAATCAATTTAGTGAAGCCCGGCGCGACGTTTCAAGACCCGCATAACGAAACGGTGCGCGTGTTGGTCGAAGGCTTGCTCAGATTAGGTCTGCTTGAAGGCGACGCCGACGAAATCATCAAAGAAGAGAAGTACAAAAAGTTTTATATGCACCGCACCAGTCACTGGCTGGGAATGGACGTCCACGACGTAGCGCCTTATAAAGTCGCCGATGAATGGCGCAAGCTTGAACCGGGCATGGTGATGACGATTGAGCCGGGACTCTACATTGCCGAAGATTTGGAAGATGTGGATCCTCGTTATCGCGGCATAGGCGTCCGCATCGAAGACGATGTGTTGGTTACAGCAGAAGGGAACGAAGTCTTGTCGGCTCGCGCTCCGAAAACCATCGCAGAGATCGAAGCCTTGATGAATACCGATTGAAAAAATCAGATTCACCACAAAGGCACAAAGAGCACAAAGTTTTTTTGTGTCCTTTGTGCCTTTGTGGTGAATCTTTTGGAGGATGGTATTGACAACTGCTGAAGGGAAACAGAGAACGAAAAAAATCGTCAGCCTGCTCAGGAAAGCATATCCTGATGCGCGATGCAGTTTGAATCACTCGAACGCGCTTGAATTGTTGATTGCTACGATTCTTTCGGCGCAATGCACAGACGAGCGCGTCAACATTGTCACCGCCGATTTGTTCAGAAAATACCATCAGGCAGTAGACTATTTGAAAGTGCCGATTATCGAGCTTGAACAGGACATTCGCTCGACAGGTTTTTTTCGCAACAAAGCGAAATCCATTCAAGGCGCTTGCAAATTGATTGTCGAAAATTTCGGCAGGCAAGTGCCGCAAAACTTCGATGAGTTATTGACCTTGCCGGGCGTTGCGCGAAAGACCGCCAACGTCGTGATGGGCAATGCTTTCGGTGTAGCTTCCGGGGTAGTCGTTGACACGCACGTTTCGCGCATCACGCAATTGTTACGCTTGACCGAAAACACCACACCCGAAAAGATTGAGAAAGATTTGATAGAGTTAGTACCGCAAAAAGACTGGATAGATTTTTCGCACCTGTTGATTTATCACGGACGCGCCGTCTGCATCGCCCGCCGCCCGCAATGTGACAAATGTGTGCTCGAAAAACTCTGCCCTTCATCATTGCTGAAGCAGTGAACGTAATATCTGGTAAAAAGATTGTGAGCTAGGTTTATGAATGAGTAGTATATGAATGATGAGCAACCATTTTTAATTCCCACAGACCATAGGTTTAAATTACCAAAAACAATGTCCTATCCAATTGGTGCAGAGTTCGTGAGTGAATTACTTGCAAATGTGCCGCAACGAGACCTATTGAATCTCACTTTTGTCTTTCACTCAGGCTTCAGGAAGGCACACGAACAAGACTATCCATTCAAAATCTTTGAAGCCGAATTTACCAAATCCGATATGCACTTAACCGCAAGCAATTACTTTATTGAAAAAGGCCAATATGAAGAAAAATGGGAATTAACCGTTTATCCGGTTCCGCGACAAATGAAATCGGTAGCGCAAAGACTGCTTGTTGAGAATGGTTTGCCGCGTATCGCAAAGTGGTTAGCAACGGAAAGAACGCCTTTATGGAAAACCGGACGCAAGAGCATCGCCATTCTCTTCGACCAAGCCGAAGAATCCATCAGCTTTCAGGAAACCTAAATTCTCACCACAATTTTTCTTCGCCTTCGAGCCATTATTGTTCTTGTGGCTGAGCGCTTTCGAGTCGCGCTCTGGCTTTCAATATCGCTTCGTGCAACTTCTTCTGCAACAACTCGCGTGTCGGGAGTTCGGTC
>JANMSG010001126.1:0-17061 GCA_031389065.1 Acidobacteriota bacterium
GTAAACCGCGCGAGGCGTTTATCAGGGAAAGAGTATGAACGAGAAAGAACCATTGATGTCGAAAGGCGTTGAGCAATCTGACTACAACAAAATTCTCTATCGTGTCGAAAATAAAATTGCGCGCTTGATGCTCAATCGCCCCGATAAACGCAATGCGTTGGATTCTGAAATCGTCAATGAAGTTAAGGCAGCACTCAAAGAAGCCGCCACCGATGAGAGTGTTCGCGTCGTTTTGATAAGCGGCGCAGGCAAAGATTTTTGTTCCGGCGCAGATCTTGCCGCACTGCAACAAATCAGCACGGCTACGGTTATGGAAAATGTCACCGATGCGCGAAATCTCGGTGAACTCTTTCTGCAAATGCGAAAGCATCCGCGCCCAATTATCGCCGCCGTTTCTGGGCGGGCGCTTGCAGGAGGATGCGGCATCGCTACGGCTTGCGACATCGTGCTTGCCACAGAATCGGCGCAGTTGGGTTACCCGGAGGTCAACATAGGATTCATACCGGCAATGGTGATGGCAATTTTGCGAAGGTCTGTTTCGGAAAAACGAGCCTTTGAATTCATCACCACAGGCGAAATCCTCAGCGCGCGAACGGCTGCTGAAATCGGCATGATTAATCGCGTTTTTGCTGATGACGAATTTGCCGCGAAGGTCGAAGAATATGTTGCGCAGTTGGCTGCGAAATCTGCTTCGGCTGTGAGCTTGTCAAAAAATCTGCTTTATCATATGGACGCCATGAGTTTTGAAACGGCTTTGGAAGCAGGCGTTCAACTCAACGCCATCACGCGAATGACGGAAGATTGCAAACGTGGCGTTGAACGCTTCTTGAAAAAATAGCCAACATCTGGCGTTTCTCGCAACTTTCCTTAACAGAGATTCTCTTGCGGATTTTTGCGCAGGTTCAGTAAGAAGACCCACCGGTTTTTTTATCGTACCCTTATACGCCGCGTAAATCTTGCAGACGACTTACCCTCATTGGTTATACAAAGTTCCTTTATCTGGATTTCATTCCATCAAGAGGCTTCCGTAAAGAGGTGGCATATTGATTGCACATACACTCGCTGAACGCCGAACACCCTGATAGTTTCACGCCTCTTTAAGGACAACTCAAAATGTTTCATAGACGATATTCGCTACTACTGCCACTGGTTTTCTGCGCCATCATTTTATCTGCGCAAATTTCTTTAGCCACTACCGCAATACAACCAAGTGATGCCGAATTAATTATCGGCGCGCGCGCAATTGTTACCGGCGAAGTTACCGATATTTCAACCGCGCTGCAAAACGAAGTGGTCTTTTCTTATATTCGCTTGAGAGTTGAAGAGGTCTGGAAAGGCGAGGTCTCGACGCGTGAAATCGTCCTCAAACAACCGGGCGGGCAGTTTGGCGATCATGGCACATTGATTTATGGAATGCCGCGTTTTGAAATCGGCAAAAAGGTTTTAGTCTACCTGGATACTTGGGAGGACGGCTCGCTGCGCGTTCATCAATGGTTCTTAGGAAAATTTAATATCAGCGAAGAGCCTGTCACAAACCGCTTAGTCGTGGCGCGTGAAGAAGTCGAAAATGTACGTGTGCAAATGCGCGCCGGAATCACCAGCACGCAACTCACCGATCTCAATTCTTACAGAACTAGGGTCACAGGGTTGTTGGCAACCAACTTCGTTAGAGCACAAACCTTCGAGCGGGAGACCTATGGCGATCTGCCACTTTTGCCACAGCCGCCGGAGTTCGCATCGTTGTCGCAGCAAGGGCAGGTTGTTCCGATGTGGACGAATTCAAATCCTCCGCAACCACCGCGCTGGTTCGAGCCGGACACCAATCAGTCATTAACTTTTTACGTCAATCCTGCTGGCGCGCCAGCCGGGTCTGTGGTGGACGATGTCGTGGCAGGGATGAACGCCTGGGCTGAAACGGCTGGCTCGTCGCTACGTTTCGTTTACGGCGGCGAGACCTCGGGGTGCGGGTTGCAATCGGATGGCAAGAACACTGTGTCGTTTAACAACTGTGATAATTACTTTTCGCGTTCGGAAGGCTGCGCTGGAATTCTGGCCGTCGGAGGCATCATCAAATACACACCTTCGCAATCGAAAGTCGTCAATGGGGTGACCTATTACAAAGCCCTAGAAGGCAGAGTCTCATTTAATCCTTATGGCATGTGCTATTTCACGAATGCTTGCGATATACGCGAAGTGGCTACGCACGAGATCGGTCACGCGCTGGGATTGGGGCATTCAGCGGACGTTCAAGCGACGATGTCTGCAAATGCGAATTTTGACAATCGTTGTTCGGGATTGATGGGCGATGATCTGGAAGGCATACGCGCTTTGTACCCGGCAGACAATGGCAGCATTCAAGTCATGACAGAGGCAGAACTGACGCTTGCCAATGTCGGAACCAGTTATATTGCAAGACTGGGCGCAACCGGCGGAACGGGCAATTACAGTTGGAGTGTAGCATGCGGCAAATTACCGGCGGGCATTCAATTGAGCGCCGATGGCTCCTTGAGCGGCATGACAAACGAAGTAGGCTTGTTCAATTTCTCTGTCCAAGTGCAAGACACCTCGGGCAAAAAATCACAATCGCCGTTTGCGCTCAGGGTGCAAACACCGGCGATTACTCCGGTCATTACCAATGCTTCGTTAAAGAAAAAGAAAGTATCGGTCTCCGGCAATAACTTCACTGCTTCAGGACGTCTTTACGTAGACGAGCAAATCGTCTTTGCTACGATAGAGGCGAACGCCATCACGACGGGAAAGAAGAAACTAAAGTCCGGCACACATACAGTTTATGTGGTCAATTCCGATGGCAGAGAGTCCAACAGGTTTTCGTTCATCATCGAATGATTGACAGCAAGCTGCGTAAATCAGAGTAGGGGCAAGGCTCGTCCTTGCCCGAATCGCCGACAGGCGATGATGATCATTTTGCTGCGCAAAATCCGGGCAGGTACAAGTCCTGCCCCTACTCTCGAGCACTTCGCTCTTGTAAGATTTGTGTAATTCGTAGCTATTATTGTGTCTTCTCTGTGGACGATTTTAGCGTTGATGAAATAATATCTCCGCTATGCGCAGAACACTTTTTCGCCTGATTTTGTTTGCCATTCTTTCTCTTCAGTTGGCTTTCGCCGTACCTCTTCCAACCGCCTCAAGCCAACGCAAAGCCATCGTCATCAAAGGCGCGACGGTCATTGATGGAAGCGGGAGAGGCAGATTTCAAGCAAACATTCGCATTGCCGGCGACACCATAACAGCCATAGGCAATTTTAAACCGACTGCCAATGATGAAGTAATAGATGCGACGGGGAAAATCGTCGCGCCCGGATTTATAGATATTCATAATCATTCGGAAAGAGGACTTCTGGCAGAACCAACTGCCGCAAGCCAAATCTCTCAAGGCATTACTACACTTGCCGTCGGACCCGATGGAGGGTCGCCCTTTCCTCTTGGTGATTATCTATCCAAACTACAGAACCAAACATCGGTCAACGTGCTGGCGTTCATTGGTCACGCGACCGTGCGCGAACAGGTGATGGGGAAAGATTACAAACGCAACGCCACGAAAGAAGAGATTGCGCGAATGGCAGAGCTTGTCGAGCAAGGCATGAAAGACGGCGCGTTCGGGCTTTCATCAGGGCTTGAATATGATATGGGCGCGCCCTCTTCGACAGAAGAGTTGATTGAACTGGCGCGCGTCGCCGCCGCCTACGGCGGAATATACATGACACATATGCGCGATGAAGAAGAAGGAATGCTCAATGCGCTGCGCGAAGCCATACGCATAGGACGCGAGGCGCGACTTCCTGTGCAAATTTCACATATTAAAATGGGCAATCGCAACGTCTGGAACAAAGCCCCTGAAGCCATCAGATTGATTGAGCGCGAACGCCGCACAGGGTTTGATATAACGGCGGATTGTTATCCGTACACAGCTTGGGCTTCTACGATAACCGTGCTGGTATCGAGTCGCCGTCACGAAGATAGAGAAGCCGTTGACAAGGGACTTGCAAACGTAGGCGGCGCGGACAAAGTTTTAATCACCAGTTGCAGAGCGCATGGTGATTACGAAGGCAAGACGCTTGAAGAAATTGCCAAAGCCAACCAGACAACTCCGGCTGATATTTATATGCAGATTGTCAAAGACGGCGGCGCAGGTGTGGTATGCAGTTCAATGAACGAAGCAGATGTGCGGGCATTCTATTTGCAGAAATGGGTGATGGTTTCAAGTGATGGCGGCATAGGCAGTCGTCACCCAAGAGGCGCGGGAACCTTTCCTCGCGTGCTGGGTCGCTTTGTGCGCGAAAATCATTGGCTTTCGCTTGAAGAGGCGATTCGCAAAATGAGCGCCCTGCCTGCAAAGCGTTTGGGGTTGCAAGACAGAGGCTTGATTGCCAGGGGAATGAAAGCCGATTTGGTTTTGTTTGATGCCAGGCGCGTCATAGACCGCTCGACCTTTAAAGAGCCACTACTGTTGTCGGAAGGAATCGAAATGGTCTTTGTCAATGGCGTAAGCGTCTGGCAGAACGGAAAGCCGACAGGAGAACTTCCGGGCACTGTGTTGCGAAAAAGGTGAAGCGTAAACTCCGGCGAAAAATTGAGTCTTGCCATCAGCTTTGGGCGCGGCGCGCATGTTTGCGTATGAATTCGATGATGTCGTCCATACGGGTGCCAGGCGTAAAGATTTCAGAGACGCCAAGTTCTTTCAATCGCGGAATGTCTTCATCAGGAATGATGCCACCGCCGAAGATGATGATGTCGTCAAGGCCCGCTTCACGCGCCAACTCAACCACGCGAGGAAACAAAGTCATATGTGCGCCTGACAAAATAGACAAACCAATCGCGTCAACGTCTTCTTGAACGGAGGCGCTGACCACCTGTTCAGGGGTTTGACGAAGCCCCGTGTAGATGACTTCCATTCCGGCATCGCGCAAGGCGCGAGCGATAACCTTCACGCCTCTGTCATGCCCGTCGAGCCCTGGCTTGGCAAGTAAAACTCTAATTCGTGCTTCTGTCATAATGAAAATACTGTAATCAAAATCGTGCGCTTTAGAAAGCAGAGTCGTCGTTGATTGACGACTCTGCTTTTCTGCTCTTTCATTTGCCGCTCGTTAATCGGCGATAGCCTGATAAGCCAGTTGTCTGAATTGGCTGCCATACGTGAGACCTGTGTGCGGCAGAATCTGAATCATAAAGACGCCGATCATCTGCTCTTTCGGGTCTATCCAGAAACGTGTACCAGCCGCTCCGCCCCAATAATATTCGCCTTCCGAACCGATGTTGCCATTCTTGCCCGGTCCTAAATTGACCGCAAAAGTCAGACCGAAACCGACGCCAGCGGGCAATACGCTTCCGGCTCGTGGCATATCTCCCAGATGATTTGCGCTCATCAATTCAACGGTCTTGCGGCTGAGAATTCGCGCCCCATCAAGCTCACCGCCGCCCAGCAGCATTTGCACGAACCGCGCATAATCCATAATGGTCGAAACCAAGCCTGCCCCACCAAATAGAAGAATGGCGGGCTTTTTATAACTTTCCTGCGGTGGAGCCATCGAACGCTTAATCGTTTTGTCTTCATTCGGCGCGTAGAGTGTCGCCAGTCGTTCCCACTTCTCCTGCGGCACATAAAAGCCTGTGTCCACCATTCCCAAAGGTTTGAAGATGCGTTCCTCGAAATATTTATCGAGCGTTTTGCCGGAGGTGACTTCAACCAGACGACCTAGCACATCTATCGAAAGACCGTAATCCCAAACCGAGCCGGGCTGATGAACGAGCGGCGCTTGCCCCATGCGTTTGACGGCTTCTTCGATAGTGATGTCGGGGCGAGTTAGACCGAGCTTGGGATAAAACAACTCGTTTTTTTCATCGCGTGGTCCTTGATAATCCAGCCCAGACGTATGGCGCAGCAGATCAAGGATTGTCATATCGCGTTCAGACGGCACCGTGTAGTAAATGCGTTTCCCGGTCACAGGGTCTTTTTTATCTACAGCGACTTTCAAGCCGCCAAGTTCAGGAAGATATTTCGAGACCGGATCGGTAAGAGCAAATTTGCCTTCTTCATAAAGCATCATCACGGCTACGCCTGTAACAGCCTTGGTCATCGAATAGATGCGAAAGATGGCGTCTTTGCGCATCTGTTTATTGGTTTCCTTGTCCATCATTCCCCAGGACTCGAAATAACCAATCTTGCCGCGCCGGGCAATCAAACCAATGGCTCCGGCAACCCGATTTGCAGCGATGTGCTGTTGCATCACCTGACCGATGCGGTCGAGGCGTTCTTTAGAAAGCCCCGCCTCTTCGGGCGTTCCCGTTTTCAGGCTCTTTCCATTGCCCGAACCGTATGAAGCCAGCGCCAGCGAAGCGATTAGCAAAAGACAAAAAATCGAACGTTTCATAAGTGTCTCCTTGGGTGTAGTGAATCCTCATCAGATTGCCTGACGCGAAGCTGCCGAGCGTGTCGAAGCCGCTTATACTAACACACGTAAGCGCACCTACCCAAACGGACGCAGACCAGCATCGAGGAATCACGAACGGAGAATTAGGTCATTCAGATTTCGACGATGAAATTGAATACCATCAAAGCAGAAGTCAAGATAGAACGCTGATATTGCGGATAGGGCGGATCAACTTCGCCATTGATCCGCCCTATCCGCCTCATCCGATTTCTATCAGAAAATGAATGGAGAACCCATTCTCTTTCATGGCGAGAAACTGAAAACTCTATTTCCCGTCGGCTGATTTCACAGCTTTGCCTTCGGTATCATAAATTTCCACCCGACCGAATTGCTGCAAAACATCGGCGATTTTCTTGGCGTCGCCGACCGCAACGATTTGTAGATGGCTCATATCCAGATACTTTCGCGCCACGCGCTGAACATCTTCAGGGGTTACCGCAGCAATCTTTGCCGGATAGGTGTCCCAATAATCTGCGGGCAATCCATAAATCTTTTGCGTGATGGCGTTTTGCAAAACCGATTGCGGGAATTCTAACTGCAAAGCCCAGCCGCCAACGATTGTGCGTCGGGCGCGCTCGAATTCATCTGGCGAAACTTTCTCGTCGCGTATGCGCTTGAGTTCGTACATCAACTCGTCCATAGAGCCTTTCGTCACCTCGCTTCGCACTTCTGTGTTGGCACGGAAAGCGCCGCGATATTTGCTCGAAGAAACGCTACTGTAGGCGCCATAGGTGTAGCCTTTGTCTTCGCGTAAATTGAGAAAGAGCCGGGCGCTGGCGCCGCCGCCCAGCACTTGATTCATCATTTCAAGCGCAAAATAATCGGGGTCTGTGCGCTCGATGGTCAAGTTACCCATAAGCAAATTGGTCTGCACGGAGTTCGGACGATCAATCAAATAAATCTTCGCGGCACTTGGCTCGTTGACCTTCGGTAGGTTTATCGAAGGCGCGTCGCCCTTTTGCCACGAGGCGAAAATCTTTTCGAGTTTGGCGACAATTTCAGCCGCTTTGACATCGCCAACAATAGCGAAAATAGACTGATTCGGCTTGTAACGCGTGGCATGGAATTTCTGCAAGGTTTCTGGTGTTAGGCTTTGAATTTGCTCGGCATTCAAGGCTATACGCGCCCCTGGATGCGAGCCATACATCACTTTAGAAAACATCTCGTTGGCTAAAAAACCTGCCTGTGCGCGTTGCAAACGAATCGTAGAAAGGCTGCGGCTCTTGAGTTTATTGAACTCGTCGGCGGGGAAAACGGGATTGAGAATCACATCCGCGAACAACTCCATAATTGCATCGAAGTTCTCTATCAAACCGGAAGCCGAAACCGCGCTGGTCAGCGAAGTCAGACCGGCGTTTGCCGAAAGCGATGCACCAAGCGTGTCTATCTGCTCGGCAATCTGTTTGCTGTTGCGCGTCTTGGTGCCTTCACGCAGAAGCGAAGCCGTGTAGAGCGCCGCGCCTGGTTGGTCTTCGGGGTCTGACAAGCCGCCGCTTAAGGTAATCATCTGCATATTGAAGGTCGGCAGCTTGTGGTCTTCGAGAATTAAAACTTGCAAGCCGTTGCTGAGCTTGGTTTCGTAAGGTTTTGGCAGTTTGACTTTCAGGATTTCCTTGTTGACGGGAGCCTTGCCTTTGATGACCGCGCCTTTCGTCGCAGGGCGTTGTGGTTGACCTGGCGCAGGATTTTGCGCGACAGCCTGTGCTACCAAAAGTGCCGCAAGAGCCACTAACGTTATGGTGCGATGGATGAGAAAGATTGCCTTTTTCATAAGCGTTTCTCCTTTTGCAGCTCGTTGGTAGTCGTTGACGGGGTTGCTGCTTTGGCTTTCGGCACCGCCAGTCCAACTGTGCGATTGCTCGCTTTGAGATATTTTTGCGCGACCCGCTGCACATCAGCTTTGGTCACGGCGGCAATTTTATCGAGGCGCGTGTTCACCAGATTCGGGTCATTGTAAGCGATGGTCGCTTCGACCATATTGATTGCCAGTCCCAAAGAGTTTTGCCGCGATTGTATGGCGCTGCGTTTGGCAAACTGTTTCGCCTTTTCCAATTCCCAATCGGCAATCGGCTCTTGTTGTAATTTGGAAATCTCTTCGTTGATCGTTGCCTCTACCTCTTCAACCTTCTTACTCGGCGAAATATTTACCATAAGCTGAAAGGCTCCGGGTCCGCGTCGCGTCTGCGCGTTGCTGCCGGCGGCAAGGGCGAGCTGTTTCTCTTTCACAAGTTTTTGATAGAGACGCGAGCTTTGTCCGCCACCCAGCACTGTGCCCAGAACTTGCAGAGCGTAAGCGTCCGGCGTATTGCCGGTGGCGACTTTGTAACCCATGATCAGCAATTGCAATTGTGCCAGCGGGTCTTCAACCGTAAAGCGTCGCTCCTGCTTCTGCTCAGGCTCTGTCGCATCAACCGTTGCGGGCTTTGGTTGCGACGGAATGGCTTCAAAATGTTTGGTAATTTTGGCGAGCGCTTCTGCGGTTTTGAAATCGCCGACCAGCGCCATCACAGCATTATTCGGCGCGTAGTAGATGCGGAAGAATTCGCGCACATCTTCGACGCTTGCCGCGTTGAGGTCATCCATAGAGCCTATGACCGAATGCTTATAAGCGAAATTGTCGAACATGGTCTCGCCGATTTTCTCGAACAATTTGCCGTAGGGTTGATTATCGAGTCCCAGGCGGCGTTCTTCCTGCACGGCGTTGCGCTGGTTGTCTAGATTCTCTTTCGTGATGTCGAGTCCGCGCATACGGTCGGCTTCGAGAAAGAGCGCCAGGTCTAATTGATTTGCCGGAAGGGTCTCGTAATACAAGGTGCGCTCTTCGTTGGTAGTGCCGTTCATCTGACCGCCGTTGCTGTCAACCAAAATGAAGTGTTCGCTCTTGCCGACATTTTCGGAGCCTTGAAACATCATATGCTCGAAGAGATGAGCAAAGCCCGTACGCCCTTGTTTTTCATTGCGCGAGCCGACATCATAATTAATCGCTAAAGAGATGACCGGGGCGCTGTGGTCTTCGACCAACAGAACGCGCAATCCGTTTTTGAGTTTCACATCTTTGAAATTGATAGCGTTTTTCTTCGCTTGCTGTGCGCTGATTGTTGCGCCAAGCACGCATACGAGAAAAACCGATAAAAATACTTTTATACTTTTCATGGTTAAAACTCCTTCCGTCATTGTCCGTCCAATGACAACAAACATTGTGAGGCAGTTGTTAAGTTTTCAAGTTTTTGACCGTTTGCCAGGCGATACGTTGAATGAACTTCGCGTCGGTCTGATTCAGATTAATTAATTCTACACGCTCATCAAAGATGCTGCCATCATCTTTGGCAGGGTGACCGGATAATTTACCATTCAAATTTTCGGGACTCTTTTTAAAGATGGTTGCGTACAAGACGCAAGCTGCCAGGTACGACCCCGCTGCATTCGGATGGCTTTGGTCTTCATTGTGCAAGACCAGTTTGGGGTCTTCTTTAAAAGCCCTTGCCCAAGCGATACCAATTGGCGCAACCGTCGCCTGTAGTTCTTTTGCGATAGCGAAATATGCGTCGTTTAATTTCGCCTGGTTTTCGCTTTGATTCTGTCGCGCCCAGGTCAAAAAGAAAATCGTCTTTGCGCCGGTCTTTTTAATCTCCGCGTCAAACATTCGCGCATACTTGTACATGGTGGCAGGGTCTGTGATTGGCAGGGTGCTTTGTTCTTGCAAGACTACGTAATCCCATTTGCTTTGCTGCAAAACTTTGAGCGCGCCGCCATCCTCCCAGAGTCTCTTGAGGGTAGCGCCACCCTGCACGACCCTCTGCGCGGCAACGGTTTTTGACGGAGTTGCAGACGTCGCCAACTGTGAAAACATGTCAGGAAGGTTGTTGAAATAGGTATAGCTGTTGCCTATGAAAAGTACGCGCGCCTGGTCGCTGCGCTTGAGAGTGCGTGACACGTTGGCAACTGGCGCAAGCAAAATCAACGTGAGGACAAGTAGAGAGACAAGGATTTTTTTTGTTCGGTTCATAATTCTTTGGTTTGGGTCATAATTCGTTTTGAAAATCGCGGCTGGGTCTGTGAAATGAAAGATAAAGCGTGTTGAGAAATTCCAGAGATGCGCCGGAGGTGCAGCCAGAAGGTAGCCAGACGTGCAACGTCTGGTAGCAACCCATTGGTTTGCGGCGCTCTGAAGGAGCGCCACAACCTTCTGCCGCGTCTTCAACGCGGGGAGGATTGGTGAATGATTCCAGAGGTTTCACCTCTGGCTATTTTCTCATCGCCGTTTCACGGCGAAACACAATTCCTCAACATCCTCTTAAATCAGCAACGAGAGATGAATACTTACGCTCTCGTTGCTGACAGGTTTGCTTAAAATGCCGGTTCTTGATATTCGCCGTAAACCGGACGGAGCGCGTCGCACATCTCGCCGAGTGTGGCGTAGGCGCGAACGCAATCAAGCAGCAAATACATAGTGTTTTGCCCTTCTCTGGCGCCGTTGGTTAAAGCGTTCAAGGTCTCTTGCACGCGATTGCTGTCGCGTTCGGCGCGCAGTTTCGCCAAGCGTCCGGCTTGCAATTTTTCGGTTGATTCGTCAATTTGAAGCAGCGGAATCCGCGTCACCTCGCCTTTCATGAGGTAATCGTTCAAGCCAACAATAATCTTATCTTTTGAATCAACGGCGAGTTGATATTGATAGGCTGAATCTTGAATCTCGCGTTGCGGAAAGCCTGCGTCAATGGCTTCAATCATACCGCCGAAATCGTCTATCTTGCGGAAGTATTCAAACGCCCCTTCTTCCATCTCGCGTGTGAGCTTTTCAATGAAGTAAGAGCCGCCAAGCGGGTCAACGACATTTGCCGCTCCCGATTCGTGGGCGATGATTTGCTGTGTGCGAAGCGCAATCAACGCTGCTTCATCCGAGGGCAGTGCCAAGGCTTCATCATAAGCGTCCGTGTGCAGGGACTGCGTACCGCCGAGCACACCCGCCAGAGCTTGAATGGCAACCCGCACGATGTTGTTCAAAGGCTGTTGCGCGGTTAAAGATACGCCTGCCGTTTGGGTGTGGAACCTGAGCATCCACGAACGCGGGTTCTTTGCGCCGAAGCGCTCGGTCATCACTTTGTGCCAGATGCGACGGGCAGCGCGATATTTGGCGATCTCTTCAAAAAAATCGTTGTGTGAATTGAAGAAAAACGACAGGCGCGGCGCGAAATCATCAACATCCATACCGTGATTGACCGCATATTGAACGTACTCTATGCCGTCGCGCAAGGTGAAAGCCAACTCTTGCAGAGCCGTCGAACCGGCTTCGCGTATGTGGTAACCGGAGATAGAAATCGGATTGAATTTCGGAACTTCTTTGGTGCAGAACTCAACCGTGTCAACGATGAGTTTCATGGCTTGGCGCGGCGGATAAATCCACTCTTTCTGCGCGATGTACTCTTTGAGAATATCGTTTTGCAACGTGCCGCCGACCCGTCGCCAATCCGCGCCTTGCTTTTCGGCGACGACTAAAAACATCGCCAGAATCATCGAAGCGGGCGCGTTGATGGTCATCGAAGTAGTGACCTGCTCGAGCGGTATGCCGTCGAATAAAACTTCCATGTCGGCGAGCGAAGAGATCGCTACACCGCATTTGCCGACTTCGCCTTCGCTAAACGGATGGTCTGAATCGTAGCCCATAAGCGTGGGCAAATCGAAAGCCGTTGAAAGCCCTGTCTGCCCATGTTCGAGCAGGTATTTGAATCGTTGATTGGTGTCAAAGGCAGAGCCGAAGCCAGCAAATTGGCGCATGGTCCAGAGTTTGCCGCGATAGCCCGTCGCGTGTATGCCTCGCGTGTAAGGGGGTTCGCCCGGAAAGCCTAAATCTTTCTCATAATCGAAATCGGGCAAACTGTTGGGCGTGTAAAGCCGCTCGACAGGCGCCAGCGAAGTGGTCGTGAAAACTTCGCGGCTTTCGGGCGTTTTATTGAGCGTAGGCGCAAGCGTGCGCTCTTCCCATTCCGTTTCAGCTTCTTGGTAACGGTTCGTCACATCTATTGCACTCATGAGTTTTTCCTTAAAAAAAATAAACCGGAAACCTTTAATGGCTTGATACAATTCTTCATTCCATCGGTCACAGACCGCGACAGCTTCTGAATCAATTACTTGTGCCATCGTCAAACAAATTTAAAACTGATGATAGTTGACGGTTGCAAACAGTGTCAACGCTAGGCGCTTGACGAAAAACTTTGCGTTGGTGATGATGCAGTTCTACTATTACTGCGCGAAACGTTTTGTTAAGGTTTGTTTTGTCGAATGCACGCGGTGGCTTCGTTATGACGACAGAGAATGAACGAGATACCTATCTTTCATTGAGCGATGATCTTACTCGCGACTATCGCATTCTGCGCCTGCTGGGCAAAGGCGGAATGGGCGATGTCTATTTAGCCGAACAACTGCGTGTCGGACGAAGGCTTGTGGCATTGAAAGTGCTCAATAGTTCCAGCGCGGCAAGACCCGAAATGGCGCAGCGATTTGAAAACGAAGCGTCCTCCGGCGGGCGAATCAATCATCGCAATGTGGTAACCGTTTATGAAAGCCGCATCACCGACGACGGGCAGATGTATGTCGCTATGGAGTTTGTCGAAGGCAAAAGCTTATCGGAATTTCTCAAAGAACAAGGACCCTTACGGCTTGACCAAGTCATTGAAATAACCAAACAGATGTGTGCCGGATTGGCTGCCGCGCACAAACTCGGCATCATTCATCGCGATATAAAACCCGACAACATCATGCTTGCCCAGGAAGATGGCCAGCAAATCGTCAAGGTGCTCGATTTCGGCATCGCGCGACTCTCTGAAACCGACCCTTCGATTGGCAAAACGCGGGCTGGCGTAATTATGGGAACGCCAACCTATATGTCGCCTGAACAGGCGATGGGCAAGACCGGCGACAAGATTGATGCGCGTTCAGACATCTATTCGCTCGGCATCGTCATTCATCAAATGCTCACCGGACACGTTGCTTTCAAAGCACCCACGCCTTTGGAGATTATGCGAAAGCACATCAGCGAAACGCCTGTGTCGCTCAAACACTGGCAGCCTGATTTGAACATTCCTGATGCGGTGGAACAGGTTGTGTTAAAGGCGCTACAAAAGAACCGCGAGTTGCGACAGCAAACCATTACAGAGCTTGCCAGTGAATTGGAAGCGGCGGCTTCGGGCATCAGCCCGGCTACCTCCATGTCGCAAAAAGACCTGCCGACCGTTCGCCTCACGAAAGAAACGCCAACGCCGGCTACCGCGCCTTTGTCATCGGAAAAAACCTCTGTGGGGAAGCCGCACACCCTACCTCAGCAATCCAGACCAACCGCTTCAAAGGTGCGGCAACCGCTAATCAATGTGCAAGCCGCAGAGCCAACTCCGCAAGCCGTAGAGCAGCCTGCTCCGCCTGAGCAACTCGTAACTGTTAACCAAAGCGATAAGCGCATTCAGAGTCGAAAAAGCCGCAGCTACAAAAAAGAGTTGGTCATCGCCTCTCTGGTTTTGCTGGCAATTTTTGCTGCTCTTTTTGTCGTCATAAAGATGACTGGCAAAAACGGCAGCGTAGATGTTTCAACACTGACCAACCGTTTGCTGGAGTATCGCATCAAACGCGAAAATGCGGCTGGCGAGTTGGAAACACTTCCCCTGGATAACACGATTCGCGCGGGCGATGGTTTTGGCTTTGAAGTGAAGTTGATTGAACCCGGCTCGGTTTATATGTTCAGCGAACTGACCGAAAAGAATGAAAGCTTTTGGCAATGGTTGAATCCTCCGGCAAATGCCAGTGCGCAACCGCCTCCCGTGGATAAGTGGTTCTCATTTCCTTTCAAATGGTTGATAGCCGACGATAAAACGAGCGCGAAAAAATACTGGTTGATTTTTGTTCCTAAAGATGTGAACTGGTCGCCAGCCAAAACTCTAGATCCTAAAAAACTCTCGCCAAAAAACGGCATCGCAGACCTACCGCCCGAAATCGCCTCGGCGATTCAAGCGTCATTGAAACAAGATGCCGTTGCGTTGAATGCGGTGAGCAGTCAACAAGAAAAAGCCGTTTCGTTTTCGCTTTCAAAAAATGACGGCTCCAGACAAACCAGTTTTTACGAAGTGGAAATCAACGTGGCAATCAATCAGCTACCTCAGAAGGAGTATTGATTTCTTGCAAGGCGATTTTTCCTCAGCTATACTCGGCGCCAAACGGTTGCATGGAGTGCAGCCAAAGTTGTTCGCAATGTTGATTGAATCAGGGATCTTCAGATCAGCTTGACGATTCCTTAAAACGATGAAAGTTTGGCGTTTTGCCTTTCAGTGCTTTTTATTGAATGCGGAAACCGCCGCTCAGTTGCGCGCTACTCCAAACTTTTTCTTAGGAGTTTCAAATGCGGAACCTTCATACAAAAAGAGTGTTAGCCTTCCTAAGCCTTGCGTTGTTTTTCTTCGGCTCTACGGCGTTGTTGCAGTCCGGCGCGATTCCTGAAATCACCGCGACGGCTTGCGTTTACTACCCAAGCGAAGGAACTCTGGTTCTCAAGGGCAACAACTTTCAAGCGGGCGCAACCCTTTCGATAAGCAATGCGGCGGGACAAATACCTTACGGACGGATGAAGGTTAAAAGCGCCAGGAAAATCGTCATTACCAACATTGCGCCCGACGATGTGCGCGATGGCATTGATGTGAAAATCACCGTCGGCGCGTTTTCTTCCGAACTGGTTCACATCGTCGTGCAGGCAGTTGACCCAGCCAAGCTTACGGAAAGCGACGTCAAAACCATCATCGCGCAGGCGGTTGCGCAAGCCGAAGCCAGTAACTTGAAAGCCACCATTGCCGTCACCGATAAAGAAGGCAATGTTTTGGGCGTCTTTGAAATGACCGGCGCGCCCCCTATGACAGTGGTTGGCGCGGGCAAATGTAAAGACCGTCCGGTGTTTTCATGTGGACTGGAAGGCGCGATGGTTCCCACCTGCGCTGCCGCCATATCGAAAGCCGTGACCGGCGCGTTCTTGAGCAGTCAAGGTCATGCGTTTTCAACCCGCACAGCAGGCTTCATCGTCCAGGAACACTTTCCGCCATTGATAAATTTTCAAGCGGGGGGCCCGCTCTTCGGCGTGCAGTTTTCGCAACTCGCCGTGTGCAGCGATGTCAATCCCAAATCGCCACTTGGATTGGCGGCAGATCCCGGCGGCCTTCCGATTTACAAAAGTGGACTGCAAGTCGGCGGCATAGGCATTGAAGGCGATGGCAGATACGCGCTTGACCTTGACCCTACGGACAAAGACGTACCTGTTGAAGAACTGGTCGCCGTAGCCGCTACCCGTGGCTTTGAACCGCCACCCGAAATCACTGGCGATAAAATCATCGTCAACGGCATACGCTTCCCTTACGTCAACGCGCAGATGCCTGCTGCCATTGCTGCGCCTGCGTTCAATAGTTTGCGCGGTAGAACCGACACGGTTTGTGCAACGCTTGGCATCGCTCCCGCGCAAGTGCGAGACACGCCGGTATCGGAATTCATCACCGCAACTATCGGCAATGCTCCGGCAGGAAGAATTAATACGCGACTCTTTCCCAACGGCGTTCAATCGTTTAGAGCAGGCTCTGGCTTATCTGTCAGCGAAGTGCAAAAACTGATTGAGCAAGCGGCGCAGCAAGCTTTCCTGACACGCGCGGCGATTCGTCAACCATTGAACAGTGCGGCGGAAGTGAATATTTCCGTTGTTGATGTGAACGGTGATTTGCTCGGCGCCTTTAGCACCGCCGACGCGCCGATATTCGGATACGACGTGTGCGTTCAAAAAGCGCGCACCGCAGCCTTCTTCAGCAAAGCGACGGCCGCAGCAGAACTGCGCAGCGTAGGCATGGGGAAATATGTTGATGCCGCCGCCAAAGATGGCATCAGACTCGACGGCGCGATTGCCTTTAGCGATCGAGGGCAAGGCTTTTTAAGCAGACCCTTTTTCCCAGACGGAATTGATGAGACGGAACACGGGCCTTTCTCTGTGCCTAGCGAAGATTTCAGCCCTTTCAATGTCGGATTGCAGGTTGATTTAATCGCCCCTGCGGTGATGAAATTTCTAAACACAGGAATGCTTAGCCCGAATAATTGCACAGGCATTCCGGCATTGAAAAACGGCATTCAAATTTTTGCCGGCAGTGTGCCTCTCTACAAAGGCGGACGATTGGTCGGCGCGATAGGCATCAGCGGCGACGGCATTGATCAAGATGATATCATCGCGGCGATGGGCAGCACAGGTTTTGAGGCACCTGTTGAAATCCGTAGCGACACAGTTTTGGTGCAGGCGGCGATCGCCTCGTCCCCCGCGCCCTTGGCGCAGATCTCCCAGTCGTCGGCGAGCGCCGGATTTACGAATATTGCGGCGATTGCCAGGGTGGCGAAAGGCAGAAGGCGCCGAGCGTGCCGGTGCATACAGTCCCCCTTGGCCATCCCCGCCGTTAACAAATCAGGCGGCGACAGGGGTGCCAACTCGTTTCGGCTGTTAATGTTAAGAGGCACCTCTGCGGTCATTCCGGCCGAGCCAACGGGTCCGGCCCACTTGGGCCGGCCCGATGACAGGCTCCGCGAGAGCCGGAATCCATAATCCGCAACTTCAAAG
>JANMSG010001147.1:0-1546 GCA_031389065.1 Acidobacteriota bacterium
CCAGTAAATCTTCTCGCCCGACCATTCGCGCCCAACGACGAAACATTGGATCACCAATCGCCTGCACCAGTATCCATCCGTCCTTCACACGGTAAATATCGCTAGGTGCAACGTGATAAGCCGTGTTGCCTTGCTGCTCGCGTTTGATGCCTGTCACGGCGCGTTCAGCCAACAGAGGGATCATGAAGGTTACGCTCGTTGCGAGCAGCGACACATCTATCACTTGACCGCGACCTGTATTTTGCTTCTCATAAAGAGCCACCATAGCGCCAAAAGCCGCATGCAGAGCGGTTCCATAATCAACATAAGAAACCATTGCGCGGACCGGCGCGCCGGGAAATCCCGTGAGGCTTGCCGCCCCACTCATGGCTTGCGCAACGCTGTCAAAGCCTACACGATTCGCATAAGGCCCATCGGGGCCAAAGGCCGATGCCATCACTAAAATAATGTCCGGCTTGATCTGGCGAAGTGAATCATAATCGAGCCGCAATTTCTTCATCACATCCATCGGTAGATTGACGATAACGAGGTCTGCGCTTTCGATTAGGCGGCGAGTGATTTCTTTACCGGTGGGATTTGCCGGGTCAAGTGTGATGCCGCGTTTGTTGCGATTGAGATTGAGGTAAAGACCGCCTTCCCCGCTTTCGGTGATCGGGCCAACGTAGCGGTCTTCACCACCGTCGCGCCTTTCAACACGAATGACGTCGGCGCCCATATCGGCAAGCAACATGGCGCAATAGGGCGCGGCGATGAAACGACCGAAATCAATGACTCGAATTCCTTCCAGCGCTCCTGCCATTAAAGATTCCTCAATAATTTGGTATCGTGATTTGCACTCTCAGAAAAGCTAAATGCAAACTTTCAGTGCGCTGAATGGTACCTGTTGCGTGGGCTTATTTCAACCGGATGAAAGCTGTTGTTCCGGCTGTTTTCATTGTTGAATTATGCGCCATACTCTGATCATAGCGCCATTGTCTTTGCATAAATATTAGTTGCATGGTTGCCGAAAAAATAAATATCGAGTAGTTTTTTGGCTCCCAGATGTTTAGCCCCTTGCCATACAAGTATATCAAAAGGAGTATTTTCAATGATGATACCGAACAAATTTAAAATTTACCGCAAGCGATCACTTCAAGCAGGAATGATGCTGACGCTCTTACTCGCATTATTCTTTTGTCAAATCAACACGCCCGTAACCCAGGCACAATCGAGCATCGAATACATTTTCGATGTGAAGCCCGATGCGGCAACCTTGAGCGCCTTACCCGCTACCGGAACCACTTTCTATTTACAAGGGAAAGTCTATCCGTTCCGATCCATCAACCCGGCAACCTGCGAATTCAGAACCGAGAATCCCAGACAGGTTGGAACCTGGCGCGCTTGGGGAACCGTTGCAGACGACGGCAGACTGGTGATGAACCAGAGTCTGTTAATTGATTCGTCTTGTGGCACGATCGAAATTCAAGGTGTCACAGGCGTAGTGCTTGGCACAGGGATGGCAAGGGGCTAAACATCTGGGAGCCAAAAAACTACTCGATATTTATTT
>JANMSG010001168.1:0-6022 GCA_031389065.1 Acidobacteriota bacterium
GAAGCATTCAGCCTGAAAAAAGTTTATATCCAGCTACGCGCTTACTATGAACGCAAGCTGGACGGAGAGAAAAGCCGAAGTCTTGAAAGAGATATTGATGCGGAGAAAAAACGCGAGAAGATTGTCTGTGGGTTGGAAAAACAATTGGACGAGTGGGCAAACACCAATGACGCCAGCGACGCGATACGAATCATCAGCGGTGGACCGGGATGTGGCAAATCGTCCTTCTCAAAAATGTTTGCCGCGAAACAATCAGAGAGGACGGACAGACAAGTTCTCTTTATCCCTCTGCACCGATTCGAGCCGAAAGATGATCTGATTGAGGCTGTAAAAGAATTTGTTTCGCTTGATGGCTTTCTTCCTCACAATCCTTTAGACCCGAAAGATGGCGATTCACGCTTGCTTATTATTTTTGATGGCTTGGACGAGCTATCCATGCAGGGGAAAGTTGGAAATGAGGTAGCACAACAATTCGTACAGGAAGTGCAAAGAAAACTTGAAAGCTTCAATAATCGTGAGCCGAAAGTGAAAGTATTGATTAGCGGGCGAGAGCTTTCTGTTCAGGCAAATGAAAGCTCAGTCCGAAAGCTGAATCAGATTTTGCACATACTTCCTTATTACAGTTCGGAAGAAAATCGAAAAGAATATATTGATAAGGAGAAATTGTTAGAGCGAGACCAGCGACAACTGTGGTGGGCAGCTTATGGTGATGCCAGCGGTCGCGGATACCAAAAGATGCCCGAAGTATTAGGTCGAGAGGAGCTTGAAGATATTACTTCTCAACCTTTGTTGAATTACCTCGTTGCTCTAAGCTATGACATAGGAAAGGTCGATTTTAAAAAAGAGACCAACATTAATGTCATCTATGAAAATTTATTGAAATCTGTTCATCAACGTGTTTGGGCAGAACATCAGCATCCGTCTATCAAAGATGTTTCGGAACAGACTTTCTTTCGCATCCTTGAAGAGATAGCCATTGCAACATGGCACGGAGATGGCAGAACGACATCAATCAGAGAGATAGAAAAGCATTGTGATAACAGCGGCATTCGACCACTGCTTGAGAAATTCAAAGAAGGCGCTGAAAAAGGCGTTGCTCGTTTATTGATGGCATTCTATTTCAGAAAGTCAGGAATACAAAGTTCAGGTGACGAAACTTTTGAATTTACGCATAAAAGTTTCGGTGAATACTTAACGGCAAAACGCATCGTACGCGGCATTAGTCTTATGCACAGCGAGACACAACGCTATCTCGAAACTTATGGAAGCGGCTGGCAGGAGAAAGACGCTCTTACAGAATGGGTGAAGTTATGCGGTGCGACAGCCATTGACGATTATATTTTCAAATTCCTCAAGAATGAGGTGCAATTGCAGGAGCAAAGTACAATTGAAAAATGGCAGGAGACATTGTGCCGATTGATTGGCTTTATGTTGAAGCACGGTACGCCTATAGAAAAGTTGGAGCCGAGACTAAGTTTTAAAGAAGAAGTTATACAAGCGCGTAATGCAGAGGAAGCCTTGTTAGCTTCATTATATGTTTGCGCTCTCTCCACTGAGAAACTTTCTACAATCAATTGGCATTCTACAACAGCTTTTGGAGAGTGGCTTTCTCGCCTTCAAGGACAAAGAAGTGGAGATAAAAATACACTCTCTTTCAATTGTTTAGGTTATTTAGAGCTACGCACATCAATACTCGACTTGAAAGATTTATATCGCGCAAATCTTCAAGGCGCAAATCTTCAAGGCGCAAATCTTCATCGCGCAAATCTTCATCGCTCATATCTTCATCGCTCATATCTTCAAGACGCAAATCTTCAAGGCGCAATTCTTGAAGAAGCAGATCTTCTAGGCGCAATTCTTCAATACACAATTCTTCAAGACGCAAATCTTCAAGGTGCAATTCTCCGCAGCGCAAATCTTCAACGCGCAATTCTTCGCGGCGCATTTCTTCAATACGCAAATCTTCAAGATGCAAATCTTCAATACGCAAATCTTCAAGATGCAAATCTTCAAGATGCAAATCTTCAAGATGCAAATCTTCAAGATGCAAATCTTCAAGACGCAATTCTTCAAGACGCAAATCTTCAAAGTGCACAGCTTCAAGGCGCACAACTTCAAGACGCAGATCTTCGAGGCGCAATTCTCCAAGACGCAAATCTTGAGCGCGCAATTCTCCAAGACGCAAAGCTTCAAGGCGCTCTTTGGATAGACGGGAGAAGAATTAAAGGAGGTTCTATAGACAATTTAATTTTTGAAGAGGGAGAAAAAGAACCGCCATCGGAATAGGTATGCACGAATGACAGCTAAACAATACGAATCAGAGTTTGTGAAGACTGGCAACGCAAAAGGGCGGCTCGAAAGAATCGCCCTTTTCTCGATGCTAAAAAGGAAGTAATCAATCATTCACTACTGGTTATCTTCGTCGTTATTCCCTGCTGCCGGTTGCGGGCGTGGGCCTCTTTCTGAAACGCCTGCACTCAGATGATTGAAATGCAAGGCGGCGTTAAATAACAGGAAGAACTCGCCCTGGGTTTGATGTCGCCACATCGGATTGGTCGCAAACATCACAACATGACCTTTGCCGACAGGAATATCTACGACCGCTGGCTTGCCCGCCAGTTCGCTGCCACCTGCGAGCATGCCGCTGACTAACAAATTTTTCTCGTCAGACGCGAAGCGCAAGACCACACGCGGGCGCATATTCGGCGGTGAAATAGCTCCCACAATCTGCTGCATCTCTGCGGGTATGCCGTCAGGGTTGGGCGGTTGTGGTCTGGCAGGAGAGGCCTGTGGCATCCCTTGAATAACGTCAGGATCTGTAAGCGTGCCGCGACCAGTAGCCCTGCCACCTGCCGCCGCTCCACCGCCTCCACCTCCACCAAAGCCACCTCCACCAAAGCCACCTCCCAGAGCGCTGACATTGAACAGCGGAGCCTGGCTGAAATAAATCGTCAGCGAATCGCCATAGCCGTAAGCGATAGGACTCTTTTTATCGCTGAACGTGGCGTTGAAAATCGAACCCCGCGTGTTTAACAATCGCGGCTCTTGAATCGTTACGCCCGTCGTGATGCCGTAATCAATCGCCAAACTCGCCATCGTCGTAATCGGCACAAACAGTCCGCCTTCTTCGATGAAGCGCTGCAAGTTCCCCATGCCTTTCAACTCTATGCCGCCGCGCATATCGTTTGTGGTATCGGGCGACATTCCTAAATTCGGCGTCAGATCAGACTTCATCCAGGGGACAGGCTCGCCGCGTTTCGGCATTCCGTTGACGATTGCCTGCGCTGAGCCACCGACGGGCGGGAAGATGATGACGTCGTACTTTTCACGCAGGTTCAAGGTGTCGCGAATTTCATGCACAGAGATGTATTTGTAAGGAATGCCTAATCTGTCGAATTCGATTCTGAACCAGCCTTCGTTCTGCGTGTTCGTCCAGGTGTGCATAATGGCTATGCGCGGGACAGCCAATTCGTGCGTCTTCACTTCAGGCGTTTTATCTACAGCCATTGCGGTTAAACCTAATTCGGTCACCGCCGCTTCCAGTTGCTGGCGCAAATCTACAGCATTGCCTTCCGACTTGATGATGAAAGAGCCTGCGTTGAATTGTCTGTCCCCAACTTTGAAGGGTTCTTCCGCCGCCTGCATCTTGACGTTTTGCAATTTGTAGCGCAAGGACATTAATGTATTGTCGGTGTTGTGATTGATGATGAAAGCGGCTGTAGTAGCCGATCCTGTGACTTTACCTTTCACCTTCGCGTCACTTGTCAACATCACCATAGGCGTATCCAGCACGCCCTTGTCCGTGACGCGAACGGTTTTGACGTTTCGCATCGCGCCAAGCGTCCAACCCGTATCGTCATACGGTCGCGGATCGTTAACGTTGTAATACTGCGTGTCGAGCATCATATCCGCCATGCGCGAATACGGCTGATCCATTCGTATGAGGTAAGAGCCTGCCGTGTACTTCTGCCCTTTGACCTCGAAATCTTTTGTCGCAGTATGGACTTCAACGCCCATCAAGCGCAGCAGGTTGACCATCTCCGCAGCTTCAACAGGACGCAACTCATCGCCCGGAATGATGTATGCAGCGGGACCTTCGTTGGTGGCTTTCAAAATCGAGCGTTTGCTCTTGATGTAAAAATTCTTCAGGAATCGGTCTTTCTCATTTGCGACTTCATTCATGGCAAATAAAATTGCTGATTGCTGCAAATTGACATTATTTCTTATGGACCACTTGACGCGAGCCAACGGCGGATTGGGGCGGAACCAATCGCGTTGCGATTGCGCGCCGACGGTGCGATCGCTGGTGTCTGCGCCACTGCCGCCATAGGTTTCGTAAAAACGACCAATGGAATTATGCCCGTTCGCTACGTAGAACATATAATTCGGAGCCCAGCCGTCATAAAATCCATGCGTCCACACGCCGGGCACGCCGCGCTTGGTCATCTCCTCTATCTCTTTGTAAGCGAGCGCGTGCCATTCATCTATAACCAGCGGGTCTAGCCAGGCGTTATAAGGACCTGTGCCCGTCGAGGTGTAGAGAAAAGGAACCGACTCGTGTAGATCGTGAAGCACTTGCGGATGATATTCCAGAAACGTCTTCATCTGATTACGCGATAGCGCGAGTGCCAGGCCTAAGCCATCGCGGTTGTTGTCGTGGGCTACGTATTTGCCCCAATACAAAAGCCCCGGCGCTTGTTTCGTCGGATTGGCTTTGCGGTAGTTATAGATATCAACCATCTTGTCGCGCCCGTCAACTTCAAGCGTAGGCGTTATCATTACGATGACATTTTTGCGAATCTCATTGATGAATGGCGAATCTTCAACGGCAAGGCGATATGCCAATTCCATCAACATTTCAGGCGAACCCGTTTCAGTCGAGTGAATCGAACCTGATGCCCAATAAAAAGCTTTGCCTTCGCTAATCAACGCCTGCGCCTCTGCATCATTAATGCGGCGCGGGTCTGACAGCTTATTGGTGATCTCTTTGTAGCGGTCCAGTCGCGCCAGATTCGCTTCGTCGCCGACGAGGACGAGCATCTGTTCCCTGCCCTCTTCAGATTTTTCCGGCGCAGTGAACAGACGCACTCGCGGTGTAGCTTTTTCAAGCTCACGATAATAGCGGTATTGGTCTTTCGTGTAAGTCAGTTTGTTAGGTGTGCCTGCGATATAGCCTAAAACTTTTTCAGGTGTGGGCACTTTATCCGATGATGGCAGATGGTCAACAAGTTCTGTCAGGAAAAATTTCTCTGTGGTGTATTCTTTGATTTTTGCCGTATAGCCTTCATCGTTTTTTTGCGGCGTATGGGCAGCCGGTTTTGCTTTATCGGCTCTCTTTTGCGGCTTATTAGCGGCGTAAACATTCAAATTAAATGCCGTAAGCAGCATTGCAAGAGCAAGCGCGCACGACTGCCTGAGGGCGAGCAAGCGTCTTCGATTCATAGTCCCTCCATCGAAATTGTGATGCAATCGGAAATTGCAAGGAAAGGAAAAGCTGTAAATTAAGAAGATGCCAAAAGACGCAAAACCTGATATCTATGTTTTGCCTTCTGCTTTTGCCTTTTGCGTTGTGAAGTTGTCGAGCACGCTCGTGCCCGCGCCAGTGGAAGCACGGTCACGAACGCGCCCGTCTTGTGCCTAAGACTGAAAAACCTTTTCGTCGGTTACAATTTTTTTTTCTTGTCACATTTTTTTTTAATGAAGGCAAATCCTGTCAGTCGTCGAAGCTTTTTGCAAGCTCGATTGACAACTCATCCATATCAGTCTTAGCGTATTTACCTCACAATTTATGAGAAATATACGGGGCAACATTTACTGACCGAACGGTAGGTAACTAGAAAGGCAAAAGTAAAAAGACAAAATGCAAAAGTAAAGGCACGGTTAGTAAAGCTGTGAGAATTTGCTTCCGTAGGGCAAAACTTTTGCTTCAATTCGTAGAATGTATGACTCTTTCGCCAGGGACAAAACTTCAACAATACGAAATACTCTCTCCTTTAGGGGTTGGCGGGATGGGCGAAGTGTA
>JANMSG010000046.1:0-4238 GCA_031389065.1 Acidobacteriota bacterium
TTGTAGAAATGGAAGAAAACGAGTAGGGGCAGGGCTAGTCCCTGCCCGGATTTTGCGCAGCAAAATGATTGTCATCGCCTTGCGGCGATCCGGGCAGGGCTAGTCCCTGCCCCTACTTTGGCTCCGTAAAATCTCAACATATATTTAGTTTCCAATGTATTGAATATTTGTCACGACAAAACTGATGATAGACACCATCGCCACAGTTGAAAGCAATCTGGAAATCACGCAAGGCTACAAGCTGTTGACGCTGAATTTCAATCAATCCATCTGCGCCCGCGCCGGCCAATTCGCTATGCTCAAAGCCCATGATAGTTTTGAACCGTTGCTGCGCCGCGCTCTGGCGATTTACAAAGTGGGAAGCGCCACGCAACTCAGCTTTCTTTATCAAGTGATGGGTCGCGGAACGCAAGCCCTTGGGCATCTGGAAAAAGGCGGCAAGGTTGACGCCCTCATCCCGCTTGGCAACAGTTGGACGGATTGTTGGTCGGCAGAAGCAAATCTCGCAAAGACCAATGCAATTACCAACTCGTCTGCGACCATTTCCACCGACCAACAAAATCCCAAACGCGCCATCGTGGTTGCCGGCGGCATCGGTTCGGCATCCGTCTTGATGCTGTGTGAAGAACTCAGCCAAGCCAACATCGAGACCCATATCTTTTTCGGCGCAGGCTCAGCAAGCGTAGCCCTGGGCTGTGGACTGGAAGATTTTCGCGCTTTACATCTGCCGCTCACCATTTCGACGGATGACGGCAGTTTAGGCGAACGCGGCTTTGTCACCGCGCCGCTCACAGAGTTTTTGCAAGAGGGTGGTTATCAAGACGCAGCGCTTTACACTTGCGGTCCCTGGGTTATGATGAAGCGGGTTGCCGAAATTGCCGCGCAATTCAAAATGGTATGCTATGCCTCGCTTGAAGCGCCTATGGGCTGCGGTTTCGGCGTCTGCGTAGGTTGTGTCGTCGCTGTAAAAGATGCCGACCCGAAAAGTTACAGCGCTTACAAAAGAGTCTGCATAGACGGTTCGATCTTCCCCGCCGAAATCATCAAATGGGAAGTCGCGGCGATGACGCATTGAAATTTTGGATTTTGGATTTTAGATTTTGGATTACTCTTTCAAAATCTAAATCTTTCTTCGCTGAGGATTGTTGCTTATGAAAGCTGCTTGGCGAGCCTCATCGTTCAATCTAAAATCCAAAATCTAAAATCTAAAATTGAAATGATGGAAACACACGATGCAAATCTGGCGATAGAAATCGCCGGCATAACCTTCAACAACCCTGTGCTTGGCGCATCCGGCACCTTTGGCTACGGGCTGGAGTTCGCTGACCTGATAGACTTAAACAGCCTCGGCGGTTTCTGCACGAAAGGCTTATCGGCGAAGCCTCTGCCGGGCAATGCGCCTGCCCGCATCGTCGAAACACACGGCGGCATGCTCAACGCCATCGGATTGCAAAACATCGGCGCGCGCGCTTTCGTCGAAGAAAAACTGCCACTGCTGCGTGCCTATGACACGCGCGTCATCGCCAATGTTTTCGGCTATTCCGATGAAGATTACATTGAAGCCATCCACATGCTCAATGACGGTGAAGGCATCGCTGCGTATGAATTGAACATCTCTTGTCCGAACGTCAAAGAAGGCGGCATCGTCATCGGCAATTCGCCGAGCGCCGCCGCCAAACTTACGGAAAAAGCGAAAGCAGCATCCTCGCGCCCTTTGATTGTGAAACTTTCGCCTAATGTCACAGACGTGAAAGTTCTGGCAAAAGCTATTGTCGCAGCGGGAGCCGACGCGCTCTCTCTCATCAACACGCTCATCGGCATGTCCATAGATGTGAACACGCGAAAGCCGCGCTTGAATTATGGCACGGGCGGACTTTCAGGTCCCGCGATTCGCCCGATTGCCGTGCGTATGGTTCACGAAGTCGCAAGCGTTGTTGATGTGCCGCTGTTAGGGATAGGTGGAATTGCTGAAACCACAGACGCGCTCGAATTCATCATCGCCGGAGCCACTGCCGTGCAAATCGGCACAGCCAATTATTACGACCCGACCGTGACCATGAAAGTAATAGACGGATTGTCAAAATATTGTTCAAGCAAGAATACCAACGTGGCGAATCTGGTTAAATCTCTAGTTCGATGAAGAGATGTCAGATGTCAGATGTTGGATTTTAGAATGTGTTTCGCCATTCAAGGCTTATTCTGCTACCTGAATAAATCGAACTTCTCAATTCCCTAACATCTGACATCTGACATCTGACATCTTCTTTCTCTCATCCTGTATTTCGCAGACCCGCCGCTATGCCGTTGATGGTCGCGGCAAGGGCGTAATTTAAATCTTCGCTCTTTTCTCCATCGCGCTTGCGGCGCAACAACTCGACTTGAATTAAACTCATAGGGTCAACGTAAGGATTGCGCAGGCGTATGGAGCGATAAAGCACAGAGTTGTTTTCCAGCAAATGCGTCTGTCCGGTCACCTTCAAGATCATGCGGCGGGTGCGCTGAAACTCTTCTGTAATCATGGCAAAGACGCGCTCGCCGAGGGCTTCATCTGCCACCAGGTTTGCATATAATCGCGCAATCGTCAGATCGGCTTTCGCCATGCCGATCTCAACATTTCTGATTAAATCGTTAAACAGTGGACAGTCGCGCATCATGCGCTTGAGCAAATCTTCGTGACCCGACTGCTCGGTGGCAAAACCTTCGAGCGCAAATCCTACGCCAAACCAGGCGGGCAGCACATGGCGCGATTGCATCCAGCCGAAGACCCAGGGAATGGCGCGCAAATCTGCCAGTCCAAGACTTTCACTGCGCCGCGCAGGGCGCGAACCGATCTTCGCAAGCTCTAATTCCCGTACCGGCGTTGCCTCTTCAAAATAGCGCAGCACATCGGCGTTTTCGGCAATCTGCTGGCGATAAAAAGCAAAAGCGCTCGCCGACATACTTTCCAGCGCCTGATCCCACTCGGCTTCGGCTGCCGCTTCGATTTTCGGCGGACAAGCCAGCATTTCAAGTGCCGCTGCGACCATCAAATCTAAATTGCGTTCGGCAAGAATCGCATCGGAGTATTTCCAATTGAGCACTTCGCCTTGTTCGGTAATCCGCAACTGACCTTCAAAAGCGCCAACCGGCTGCGCTAAAATCGCTCTGTGCGTCGGCCCGCCGCCACGACCTACTGTGCCGCCGCGCCCGTGAAACAGACGTAACTTCACATCGCACTCTGCGGCTACTTTATGCAAGGCGCGATGGGCTTTATAAATTTCCCAGGCGCTTGTAAACATACCGCCGTCTTTATTTGAATCGGAGTAACCAAGCATCACTTCCTGATGGCGATTCCAGGAATCGAGCAACCGTTTATAGTCCGGCATCGTCCATAACTGGCGACAGATTTCAGGGCAGTTGCGCAGGTCTTCAATAGACTCAAAAAGCGGCACAGGCATCAGCCCAGGATCACTGCCGTCATTTGAGGCGGCAACCTGCACGCCGCTCAACTCTGCAAGCCACACTGGCGCTAATATATCTTCAAGCGATTGGGCTCCGCTGATGACGTAATAACGGATGGCTTGCGGAGTGTAGGCGCGCTTCAAATCGGCGATTTCACGCAGCGTGTCCAATAGAGATTGCGTCTCAGTAGAAGGCGGAACAGGAAGCGTGAGGGTTGCATCACTCGCCAATCTCGTCTTCCCCAGGAGTTCTTCAACGGCCATCGCGTGAATACGCGCGTGTTGACGTATATCTAAGGTGTGCAAATGAAAGCCGAAGGTTTCTACTTGCCGCAAGAGCGGATCCAGCAGCGTGCAGGCAAGACGTTCGCCTCGGTTTTCGGCAAGGCTCTCTCTGATGAGCAAAAGGTCCGCTCGAAATTCCTCTGCGTTGCGGTAGGTATCGCCGTGACCAGGTTCGTCTCTGGCATAGAGCAGACGGCGCAGCATGAAAACCACGAAGCGGCGATATAGCTCCTCAGATGAACGCATATCGGCTTTCGCATCGTTGACAGAGACGCTTGCCGCATAGCGCTCCAGAGCCTCTGTAAGAGCCTTGGATATCGGAACCTGATGCTCGGAAGGACTCAATTGTCTTACCAGATCTTCTGTCACCTTGATGTAATGATTCAGGATTGCTTCTCTGGCCATATCAAGCGCCTGACGAGTATAGTCTGGTGTGACAAAGGGGTTGCCGTCCCTGTCGCCGCCTATCCAGGAGCCAAAGGTCACAACTTCTGGCAACTGGTGAGCCGAGAC
>JANMSG010000052.1:0-4184 GCA_031389065.1 Acidobacteriota bacterium
CAAACATCACCTGTCTTAAATGAGCAATGATTTTTTGACTCTTTTTTTCATAGCTAAAGAGTTTACCTCATTTTTAGATTTTGCTTAACTTAATGCCATTGGGCTTTATGCTATCGCCTGCTCCGCAGGCTAAGGTTGTACATTTATTTTTTCAATGAACATAAGCTCGTGGCAACTGATAAAAAAACTGTCCGAAGTCTTGTAGTACATACCAATCAAAAATTGGCTTCAACGAGAACAGCCAGGCTCTCCATTTAGGTAAAGTCGAACTCCTTCATGATGTCTATGACATAGCTGACTTCATCCTCTCTCAGCCAAGGGTTAAGAGGGAGAGAGAGAATCGTTGACCGGACCTTTTCCGCCACTGGCAAGGACACTTGGCGAGAGTTTTTGAAGTGCGGCTGCTCGTGCAACAAGTAAGGGAAATGAATCAATGTTTCGATGCCATTCTGCTTAAGATGAGTCCGTATATCATCGCGCTTTGGATGGCTGATAACGTATAGGTGAAAGACATGTGATTGAGGGTCGCTGACTTCAGGCAATTGAATAAATGGTATGTTTTTTAAGGAACTGTTGTAAACGCCTGCAATCTTCTGCCGCTGTTTTGTCCAGGAGTTCAAGTATTTTAGCTTTACGCGAAGTATAGCTGCCTGCATCTCATCTAACCTGGAGTTTACCCCAATCTCCGTTGACTGCAGGGCTTCCAGGTGTCCACCCTGCCGTAACATTTTAACTTTTTGTATGATTTTGCTGTCCTGAGCTGTAACCACTCCGCCGTCGCCAAATCCGCCAAGATTCTTTGTTGGGTACAAGCTGAAAGCGCCGGCATCGCCGTAATTTCCTGCTGATTTTGCATGTAATTTGGCGCCATGTGCCTGCGACCCATCTTCAACAACAATCAGTCCATGCTTTTCCGCGATCAAACAGATAGTAGGCATATCTGCCATTCGACCGTGGATGTGCACGGGCAATATGGCTCTGGTACGAGGGGTGATGGCGTCTTCAATGGATTGAGGATCAATCGTGTAGCTATAAGGGTTGATGTCTGCAAATACCGGTATGCCACCGGCGAGTTGAATCGCCAGCGCTGTATAACCTGCGGTCAGCGTAGTTGTGATTACTTCATCATTCTTACCTTCGCGTACTGCACCACTAGCTTTGAGAGCCAAAACGAGGGCATCCGTTCCAGTGGCAACGCCCACCGCTCCACCTGATTCGCAAAAAGATGCCCACTCGGACTCAAAGGACTGCACTTCTTCGCCGAGGATATACCAACCGCTATCTAGAACTCGCTTAATGGCTTCGGCAATTTCATCTCCGATTGATCCTAACTGCATCTTGAGATCAAGGAACTGCACATTCATCTTTTCTACCCCTGTTAAGATCAAGGAACTACATCTTTTTCTTATCTATCTAAAGTAAGCAAACCGCATCATTGGTTCAGGAGCTTGAACTCAGGCAGCGCTGTCACGAGCGTTGATCTCACCCCTTCGGCGTGCAGGCGTTGCACAATAGGCTCTGTGTAGTGCCAGGCGAGTAGCACCAGATAATCCGGCTGCTCCTCCAGGATGCGCCGGTTATTGACGACCGGTATGTGTTTGCCCGGCACGTACATGCCTAGTTTGAGCGACGTTGGCAACTCGCCGATATAGGGCATCAGATCCGGCGTGATGCCGTAGAAGTTCAGCATCGTCGCGGCACGTCCTGGGCAGGAATTCCCCACCAGGAGCTGTCCCTGGCGATGCACCTGATGAACGAATTCCATGAACTTGTCGCGGTTCTCATAGACTCGCGCCCGGAATTTTTCCCAGACCTCTGGCGTATGCAGCCCGACGCTGGTCTCCAGCTCGAGCAACTCGCCAACGGCTGGCGCAACCGTATACAAGCCCTTGCGCGCGACATAGGCCCGGATGTTGCCGCCATAGCGCTCGCCGCGTTCGACATCGAACACTTCCAGCCCGTAATAAGCAAACAAGACGACCAGCGATTTCAAGCTGTAGGTGCGGATATGCTCGTGGTAAATTCCATCGAACTGGTTTTTCTCCAGCACGTCGAGCAGATACTGGCTCTCCGTGATAAACACACCGTCACGATGGAGCAACTCGACCAGACCGCGCATCACTTCGCCCAATGAACTCATGTGGGCAAACACGTTCGTCATGGTGATGATCTGCGGGCGACCATAGTCGCGGGCAATGTCACGAGCCAGCGATTCTGTGAAGAATTGCTGAATGGTTTCGATGCCATTTTCGGTTCGCGCGATGTGGGCGATGTTGGTCGGCTCCACACCCAGCGTACGGCAACCGTGGCGCTTGAAACCAGTCAACAGAGTGCCGTCATTCGATCCGATATCAACGCAGAGCGCCTGGTGCGCAACCTCAAAGCGTTCGACGATGCGGTCGGCGAAGGCGCGCTGATAGACCTCAAGCGGCCACGAAATGCCGCTCCGATAAGGGTAGTCCGGGTAATAGATCTCCGCACCATCAACCACGTAATCGAGTTGTGCCAGCCCGGATTCGGGGCAATGCATCAGCCGCAACGGATAGGTCGTCTCCGGCTGGTCGAGCATGTCCTGTGTCAATAAAGAGTCGCAGGGCGCTTGGTGCCCAAGGTCAATCACCAGATTCAGATTGCTGGAGCCGGTGATCTGACAACGATCAAGTTTGCCAGGTCGTACGTCGTGGTCAATCATGCTGATTTCCCTTGATGCGTCGGTTCGCACAAAGAGGCGAACGATAGACCCTCTTGGATTTCCTTCACGCGCCAGGTCCTCCATGCCAGACTATCGAACGCGGGAAACCGAACCGGCAGCAAGCTTGTGCCGAGCTCTTTTAATCGAGCGAACTGCGAGCGCAGTAAGCCCCAAATCCGCTTAAGCTGATAACCTATGAAAGTTTTTTTGATTTTAATGTCGAGCATGATTTCAAACCAACCGAAATTGACTAAAGTGAGAAGCGTAATTCTGTAGGCGCATAGATAAATTGACTGCGCGCCTGGCGATAGTCACGACGCGCTTACTCTTTGAACCGCCCTGACTATCGCTTGGATAATAATGGACGCGGCTACGCGGTGCAAGTATCTTCAGGCTATAGACACTGATTTCAAGATGAAGTTGCAAGCACTCAGGACAAGCACGAATAAAACGGGGCGCAACCGTTACACGCCGCAACCTCCACATTCGTGCCCTGCATTACCAAGGCAATCACAGACCGTTTGAGGGGGCTCCAGATTCTTACCCAAACTTGCTTATAAGCGGAGCCTCTTGTATGATTGGGCCACTTTTATATCAGCAGAAGGTAAGTGCCTTATGAAATCGAAACTGACTGTAAAGATAGTATTACCAGGCATATTTTTGCTCACTATACAGACGGCTTCCTCTGGACAGCAAGCGAAGCTGGTGCAATCTGCAAAACCGTCCTCTACAACAGCCACTCGCAAGGCTGATAAAGGGCCTATCAAATCTCCATTGGGAGAAACTTTTTCTATCAGTCCGAGTCTTGAATCCCCCACAAACTTCAACGTGATTATCTCTGACGGAGATGAACGGGTTATTTCCGGAGAGTTCACCATAGAGAAGGTACAATTTATTCGCGAGATCATGAATGAAGCGAAGACCTTCGCCTTCAGTGAAGAGGCTGTAGGGAAAGGCGAACCGCTCACCACGCGCTTTTCCAGTGACGGAGTGCGCGGCTTCGTCGTTGATGTGAGTAAGCTCGAAAACCAGAGCCATTTCTACGTCACGCTGAAAACGCAAAGCGGTATGATTACCATTGACGCGGGAGGCATCAGGCGCAATGAGAAAAAAGGTGAGGGATTCTTCTTCGATATACTCTCGCGCGTCGAGTCGCAAGCGCCGGCACTTGCCAATCTATCTCCCAAATAATATAACCCAAAAACTACTTATCTTTAGATGTTCGTATCTTCTTAAAAACTTAGGGTAAGATGCTGATGTCTGGACACATTTTATTTGTCAGATTGATTGAGCTCTGAAAGAGCGTTATTCGATAGCCCAGCGCCTCGCGCTGGGTGAATCCGCCGAGTTAAGTCTCAAGCCCTGAAAGGGCGAAATCAAGTGTTTCGCCCTTTCAGGGCTTGGAAAAACCATCGAATTGGTGACCCAGCGCGAGGCGCTGGGCTGTTGAATTTCGCACCTTCGGCGCTTTTCAACACATTTTCAAAAAGTG
>JANMSG010000056.1:0-2621 GCA_031389065.1 Acidobacteriota bacterium
TCGGCAATCTCAGGCGCAGAAACTTTCAGCAATTGCGTCTGCGATGTTACGCCATCGGCATCGTTCGGGTTGACGATCTGAATCTGCACGACGCCCGGTTTTGCCAACAATTTTTTCAAAACCCCTGTGAAGCTGACAATGATCTGTTTGCTCGAAATGAAATGCACGCGGCGACTACTAACTTTGACGGCGAAGCCCTTGCCATCGCCTACATAAATGCTTGCACGGCGACGGAAATTCGAGCCGCGCACGTCAACTCGCGCTCCTTTGACTCCGGCAATCACTTGCTCAGGCGCAAAAGCCTTAATCTCAGGCGCACGCGCATCTAGCGTCAACGCGTTCGATTCGTCGCCGCTTTGATTGCGAACAACAACCGAAAGGCTTTTCTCTTCTTGCGCAAATCTCCCAGGCACGTTCGCAATAATTACCTTGTCGTTGTAGCGCTGCGTAAGCGACACAGGAACCGCTTCGCCGTTGATTTCAACACGAATACCTTGGCGGAAATTTTCGCCTGTGACTCTCAATTTGAAACTGCGGTCGCCTGCTACTACGACATCGTTAAAAGGCTTCACTTCGTCAATGATCGGACCGACAACATTCAAAGTCTTGGCGTTAGAAACCAATTCCGGCGTAGCCAAATCTCTCACTTCGACAGCAAATTGTTTGGCCGAACGCGCCAAGGCTTTATCGAGTCGCGCCAGCAGTTCCGTCTCGCTGCGTCTTTGCGTGTTCAAGGCTTGCCCGTTGACGAAGATTGCTGCGCTGCTGCGGAAGTTGCTTCCCTTCACTCTCACCGTAAATGCGTTGGCAGGCGAAGGAACTCTTTCAGGGCTGATCGAATCAATGACAGGAGCCTGAGGTTTGACGACGCGCAAAGCCGCTGGCAGAGAAATGTTGCCATCGGCGCGTTTGATTTGAATGGTGATTTCGCCTGTCTGTTTGAATAGCGATTTCGGCAGTTGCGCTGCCAATCCGCTACCACCTTTGACAAAATCGGTTGCGACTTCTACACCGTTGATTAACAGCGCGTCGCTCTCTGTAAGATTTTCGCCAGCCACTGTAATGCGGAGATTCGTGGCATAGGCTTGCTCAACCAAATCCGGCTTGAGCGCAGTGATGGCAGGCAACTCACTTTTGTCGTTGTCAGCCGTTTCGAAATCTGTAAGAACCACTTCATCGCCGCTTGAATTGGAGCGCACGGCAGCGATTTTTTTGCCTGTATTGCTCAAGACCAATCTGCGAATTTCATTTCCTACAACTTGATAAGATTCCAATTCGCCTGTCTCTGTGCTGAAGGCGAAGAGCACGCCTGTTGAAGAGCCTATGAAAGCAGATGACGCGACGCCGTTAAACACCACATTGTTGGCGCGCGAAAACTCTATGCCGTCGGGAGGCGTAAATTCTGCTTGTAGCGAAAGCTCTTTGCTCTGATGTTTGAGAATGGTAACGCCACCGCGAGAAGTATTAATTGGACGACGTATGCGCGTGACGCCCAACATCTCGAAATTGCCTCTGAGCGGCGCAACCGTGATTCGGTGCGGCGCTTCAACCGCAACGTTGCTTATCAACGCACCGTTTCTGGCATTGATGGCAAAAACTCTATTGCCGTTTGCCGCCGCGATATAGAGAGTTCGACCATTTGTGCTGAAGGCGGGATTGTTTACTTCTTCAAATCGCGCATCGGCGGGGCTGAAATCGCCGCTCGCAACCAACTGCCCTTGCTCGTCCAGTTTGATGAGCGCGACGTTGTTCGATACGGCACTGGCAATGGCGATGGCGCGTTCTACGCCATCATCATAAAAAGCCATTTCAGAAGGTCTGCCAAGCAAAGGGAATTGCGAAATGATTTCGCCGGTTTCGATATTGAACGAATAGAGCGTAGACTCGTCAAAGCTGGAAGCGATGACGCAGAACCGCGCGTCTTTGGAAAGAAAGGCTTGCGTCGTAGGCGTAATTTGCACGCCACCGGGCAAAGCCAGAAGCGAGACAATCTGCATCTGTCTGGCTTTTGTCGCGTCAACGATGGTGACGGTTGCCGGGTGATTTGCCGATGGAAGATTCGCCGCCGGAGCGGCAATCAATCTACGCCCGTTCTCTTCAATCATAGAGATCGGACCGACGGTTTCGCCGACGATGAGAGAGGATAAAATTTTGCCGGTTGTCGTGCTGAAAGCGATGAGCGAGCCGTCTGTGATAGACGAAACAAAGCCAACCTTGCCGCTTGCACCGATGAGCGGCTGGGCGTTTTCCTCGAGCACTGAATAAGATGGAAGGGTGATCCTGCGAGTCTCACCAAATTGAGTTTTCCTGCTATCGGCTTGAACAATAACCAGGCTGAGAATTAAAAAGAAGATCAAGGCATTAATAAGTTTTTTATTCGACTTCACAGATTCTCACTCCTATCAGGGCTTAGTTTATTTGGTGAGGCTAACGGCAATTGAAACTTAGGCGAAAATCTTATGCTTTTCGTTTCCTCATCGCAAGCCGAAATCAGTTTTCAAGAATTCAAATCAGCCGCCGGAAATATAAAGCTCCGCTTATCAGTTTAATTTGATTCGTTCTTATTATCTGAATGATTCCTGTGAAATTTTATAATCTGAAATCTGAAATCTGAAACCTGG
>JANMSG010000151.1:0-10453 GCA_031389065.1 Acidobacteriota bacterium
TCGGCTTCGGAGGCGAGCAAGTTTGCCTCGACCACATTTTCCACGTACGTGAAATCGCGCGATTGCAAACCGTCACCGTAAATGACGGGTCGTTCCCCATTCAACAAGGCTGTAGCGAATTTCGGCATCACCGCGGCGTAATGAGAATTCGGATCCTGGCGCGGTCCAAAAATATTAAAATAGCGCAAGGCCACGGCTTCAAATCCGTAAACCTGTTTGAAAACGCTGATGTAATGTTCGCCCGCAAGCTTTGACAAGGCGTAAGGTGAGAGCGGTTGCGGCGGCATCTTTTCATGCTTGGGAAGTTCAGGCGTTTCTCCGTAAACCGAAGAACTCGAGGCATAGACGACGCGGCGAACTCCTGCATCTCGCGCCGCAAGCAAAATATTCAAGGTGCCTGTGATGTTCACATCGTGCGTCGTCTGTGGATCTGCAACCGAACGTGGCACGGAACCAAGGGCCGCTTCGTGAAAAACAATTTCGATGTCTTTCATCGCCTCTTTGACCACTTCCGTGTTGCGTATGTCGCCGCGAACGAGTTCGATTTTATCCCTCAACGGCGCGAGATTCTCTTCTCTGCCAGCGCTGAAATCGTCCAATACGCGAACCCTGTGACCATCGCGAACGAGACGCTCGACGATGTGACCGCCAATAAAACCTGCTCCGCCTGTTACTAAATAATTTCGTTTTTCCATATTCGTAAAATATCCGTTTTCGCTTTCTATCAGAACTTCCGCAAGCAATGTACAGTAGACTGTCTAGTCTGCTGCTGCCTTAGTTTACAAGCCATTTGCCAAAGCTGCGTTGCCCAAATCAACCGCAGGTTGGACAACCTACGGTACGTTACCTGCGTAAGTCCTATCATTTTTTCCCTGCAACTGCCAGCAATGATTACAAACTGCCAATCGAATTATTTTTTTATTAAAAAATTTCCAATGGCAAGACAATCTATTCCTGAACAGTAAAACCCGCGCACCGCTTCGCGCGGAGTCGAAACGACAGGCTCGCCAAAAAGATTGAATGACGTGTTGAGCAACACTGGGATTTCGGTTGCTTCTTCAAACTTCATCAGGAGTTTCCAAAACGAAGGATTGGTTTTGCGACTGACGCTGTGCATACGCGCAAAGCCATCGCCAAAAATCGCTGCCGGAATCCTATCGCGTTGCTCTTTTCTGACGCGGCTGACGCCTTCAAGAAAGCGCGTCAAGTTGCTGGGCTCGCAAAATTCATTGATGCGTTCTTCAGGCACAGCCGCAGAAAACGGTCTAAAATCTTCGCGATGTTTGATGAAGCTATTCAAATTGTCGCGCATAAATTCATTCAAAGGCGATGCCAGAATACTACGATTGCCGAGGGCGCGTCCGCCAAATTCCATTGCGCCGCGAAACCAGCCGATGATCTTTCCTTGCTCAAGAAGGCGGGCAACTTCGGCGATCAATTTGTCTTCGGTCAAAAAATATTCGTAGCCGATTTTGCAATTGTCCAACACACTCTTTATCTCTTCTTCGCCAAATTGCGGACCCAAGAAAACGTGCTGCATTTGATAATTGCGTTCGCTCTTACCAAGCGTCTGATGCCAGACACTGAGAGCCGCGCCAATCGCGCATCCGGCGTTGCCCGACGCAGGCTGCACGAATATTTTATTGAAGCCAGCGCGTCTTTCAATTTCCGACATCGCCAAACTGTTGAGCGCCACCCCACCCGCTAAACATAAATTCACTTCGCCGGTCTTTTCACGAAGACGCGTCGCCATTTCGCAAAGCACGTCTTCCAGATGAGCTTGCACGCTTGCGGCAATGTCGCGGTGAAGTTGCGTGATGGCGTCGTCTTTTGCGCGAGGCTTTACGCCAAGTCGTTTACAAAAATCTTCGGACAAATTCGCGCTGCCTTTGAAAGAAGCATCGAGAAGATTCAGGCTCACCGAAGGCAAGCCGCTTTTTTTGACTTTCAATAAATCTTGAAAAACCTTAACAAAAGTAGGCTTGCCGGTTGCCGATAGCCACATCGTCTTGTGCCAATCGTCGCCCAATCCGAGCGCCGCTGTAACGGCGTTGTAAACCAACCCGATAGAATTCGGGTATTGCGCTTCGGCAATCGTTTTCATCTCTGCGCCATTGCCTGTCAGAAGCGATGTAGACGTCATATCGCCTTTGTTGTTGGCGATGATGATTGCGGCACGCTCGAAACCTGAAGCGTAAAAGGCGCTCGCAGCGTGCGCCAGATGATGATTTACTTCAATGAATTTGCCTGTATCAGAAAGCTTCGCTTCGGCAAGTTGTCGCGTCTTCAAACGCTCGCGCAAACCGTTGAGCGTTTCAACAAAGTAATCAGGAACCGATTCCGTCGCAGTCGCTTGCAACTCGTCCAACGCATGAGAAGACCGGAAAGCCATCTCGCGATGAAAGAGTTTTTGCGGCTCAAGATAATAGGCTACGTAATCAATTTCAGCAAAAGTTATCCCTCCGCGTTCGAGACAAAAATCAATCGCCTGACTGGGCAAGCCACCCGCGTATTCGATTCCCATGTGTCGAACCCGCGATAATTTTTCTTCTTCGATTGCGGCAACAACTTTGCCACTGCGAAGCAGTGCCGCCGCCGCATCACGCTGCTGACCTGATATACCCAATATGTTCATCTATGATTTCCTAATAATGAATTTACGAAACATATTGAAATAACATTCGCAGGGGTGGTTTTCAAGGGAGCAGTTCATTCTCAGGAAGAATACAGCGAATGAATGACAATTTCCGCCGAATAAATAAACTATTTCTCAAGCCAGTTCACTCGCCTTCAAGCCCGCGCGAAAAGCAATAATCAGCAACAATAACACGGCTATCGTCAGGATCAGCGACAGCGCTGAACCGAAAGGTTGATTGAGTTGCGCGAATTGATTTTGAATCAAATTGCCGATCATAATTGATTTCGCGCCGCCTAATAAATCGGGCGTGATAAAGGCACCAAGCGTTGGAATGAAGACCAAAACGATTCCCGCAAGCAAGCCGGGACGCGACAACGGCAAAGTGATTTTTACGAAAGTCCAAAACCGATTCGCGCCTAAATCCTGCGAGGCTTCTAGAAGTCTGGTGTCCAATCTTTCGAGCGCCACGTAAATCGGCAAAATCATAAAAGGCAATTCGCCGTACACCTGCCCGACAAGAATGGCAAAATCGTTGTAGAGCAATTTCAGCGGCTCGTTAATCAAACCGCTGTGCATCAACGTCGAATTGATCACGCCTTCGCTGCGAAGCAACAACATCCAGGCATAGGTGCGAATCAAAAAGCTCGTCCAAAAAGGGATGACGGTCAGGACAAGCAAGATACGTTTCCATCGTAGAGCAGCGCGAAGCGCAATATAATACGCCACAGGAAAACTGATAAGCGCACAAAGAAAGGTGGTTAGAAGAGCGATCCAAATGGTTCGCCAGTAGGCTGGCAAATATAGAGAATTGAGAGCCCGGGAGTAATTGTCGAAAGTGAATTCATAGATCGTTTTGCCGTAAGCGCCTCGCGTTGCGAAGCTGACAATCACAACAATAACAAGCGGTGCAATGATGAACAACGCAAGCCACAAGAGGCTCGGCGCAAGCAGGAAGCTTGCCGCCTTCGATTGTTTTTTTAGATTGTCAGCCAATTTTCCTCCAGGCATTGCGAAGCGCGTCCATTCACCCGCGCAACAAGACCGCGCTATTGGCTTCCCAACTGAGCGACACCGTCTGCCCGACACGGCTTTCGACCGAGCGCGACGGCTCGCTGTTTTGTTCAAGCACCATCAATGTTTGCCCGCCATCCATCACAACTTTCCATTGCGTGGCTTCACCCAGATACACCGCCGAATCAATCTTGCCTGTTAACAAACCGTTCGCATTGTTTGCCGAAAATCTTATTTTTTCAGGGCGAATCATCACTCGCACCTGGTCACCTGCTTTCAGGTCGTCGCCGCGCACAGAGAAAATCGTGTCGCTTATTTTGATCAATGAAAAGTCTTGGGCGGAAGACTCGACCCTGCCTTCAAGGATGTTGGAATCGCCAATAAATCCGGCAACGAATTCCGTGCGCGGGCGTTCGTAAATCTCTTGCGGGGAACCTAGCTGCTCTATGTGTCCGACGTTCATCACCACAACGCGGTCGCTCATCGTCAAAGCTTCTTCCTGATCGTGGGTGACAAAAATGAAGCTGATACCGAGCCTGCGTTGCAAACTTTTTAATTCGGATTGCATCTGTTTTCGGAGTTTCAAATCGAGGGCGGCAAGCGGTTCATCCAGGAGCAAGACTTTCGGCTCAAGCACCAGAGCGCGAGCCAGCGCAACGCGTTGTTGTTGTCCGCCTGAAAGCTCGTTCGGCTTTCGGTCTTCCATCCCTTCGAGGCGCATCATTTCTAAAGCGTCTGCGACGCGCTTCTTAATTTCTTCACGATTGAGGTGTCTGCGCTGCAAACCGAAAGCAATGTTGCTGAAAACATCAAGATGAGGAAAGAGGGCGTATTGTTGGAAAACCGTCGTCACATCGCGGCGATAAGGTGGGACATTGGTGACGTTTGTCCCGCCCAGCAGCACAGAGCCTGCGTCTGGAATCTCGAAGCCCGCAATCATTCTAAGCAGCGTGGTCTTGCCGCATCCTGAAGGACCTAGCAGAGTCATAAATTCACCCGCTTGAATTTGTAGCGACACATCTTTGACCGCTACTGTGTTGGCAAATTTTTTTGAGACGTTTTGAAGCTCTACGTCATAAGATCCTTCCATTTTTAAAGAGCGCCTCGCAATGTTGAATTTGAATCGTTGTTGCTCGATAGCCGCACAGAAGCTTTAGTCCTTCAGTCGGGTTTTATCAAGCCAACTTGTAAGGTCTTGAACATTGGCAAAATCGAGCAACGCCAGACTGAGTTCTTCCAACTGCGCAAGTGAAAGTTGTCTGACACGCTTTTGCGCTCTGGCAGAAACCGAGCCGAGTTTTTTACGAAGCAATCCGAGCGTCACGTTCAACGCTCCCTCGCGCAACCCTTCCTGCTTACCTTGCTGCAACCCTTCCTGCTTGCCTTGCTGCAAACCTTTCTGCAACCCTTCCTGCAAACCTTGTTTCAAGCCTTGCTCGATTCCTCTGCGTTCCCAACTGCTGGTGAATTCCATAACTTTCTCCTTCTGATGCGGCTCAATTTTATCAATCTCCGCTTGAAAAATCTTCTGCTCTTGCGGATTCAAATTCAAATAAGTATCCACGAAAGTTCCAATCAACCGCAATCTCTTTTTATCTATTCGCAACCTCGTCAGTATTTTCAAACATTCTACTTTAACAAACGGGCGTTCCTGCAAAGCGATGTCCATCTTCGCCATCAAGGCGCTCGCCACAGGATTCTTGCGCTTCACAAAATCGCGCCAATTCAAGCGATTCAACTGCACGACACGATAGCGGAATTCGAGCATCACGCCATCAGGAAATTCTATACGATAGGCATCAAGCAATGGACGTTTGGGGCGTTCACCATAGAGAACGACAATCGAATAAACCGGCAGCTTGAACTGTTGATGCAGGTGTGCGGCATAGAAAAAGAGGCGTTGTTGAAAATCTAAGAGATTCTTGATGTCGCCTTGATTCTCAACGTTGATGATAAAAAAAGCGCTGAGGTTTTGGAATCGCGCTTTTACGACAATATCGGCTTCGCGCCGCTTATCTGTTTTGATGTCCGTGAAAAATTCCTTATCAAGAAATTCCAGTGAATCTTTATCCAGATACTCGCCAACTTTGGGAAAGAACAGATCGACAAACTCAACAAAGAAGGTCGAGAGCAACTGTTTAAAAAGCGCATCATGATCAATCATAAGGGGAAGTTCGTGCCATCGCTTCCATCAAGCTCAAGCGAGCAAATCCAGTAAGCCTTGTTCATCAAGGAGCGCGATGCCCAACTCAGTCGCTTTCTCAAGCTTTGAGCCAGCGTCTTCGCCAACGACAACGAAATCGGTTTTTTTCGTCACAGAGCTGGTGACGCGCCCGCCCAATTGTTCAATCATGTGCTTGGCTTCTTCGCGTGAAAGAGTTGGCATTTTGCCTGTCAAGACGAACTGCTTGGCGCTGACCTTACTATTGGTCTCTTTTGTCCCGCCCACAGATTTACGATTGGCGCGAGTATTGACTCCTGATGCGGTGAGTCGCGCAATCAATTCACGGTTGCGCGGCTCTGCGAACCATTCAAAAATAGCAGTGGCAACCACTCCTCCAATTTCAAATATGCCGGACAATTTCTCAACGTCAGCGTTCATCAACTCGTCAATCGAATCGAAGTTGTTCGCCAGAATCTTTGCCGTTCGTTCGCCAACGTGACGTATCCCTAAGGCATAAATTAAACGATGCAGTTCGTTCGTCTTGCTCGCTTCGATTTGTCCAAGCAAGTTGTCGGCAGACTTCTTGCCAAATCGTTCCAAGGCAATCACCTCGTCACGTTTTTCATACAAGTGATAAAGGTCTGCAAAATCATGAATCAGAGGCGGCAGTGTGTTCCCTTCTCCAATACGATCAGAAATTAATTGTTCGATGAGCGATTCGCCTAAGCCTTCGATACGCATGGCAGGGCGCGAGGCGAACTGCTTTAATCCCGCTTTTATCTTCGCAGAACATGTCGCATTCACGCATCGCCAGGCAGCTTCGCCTGGCAATCGAACGACCGGTTCGCCGCATGCCGGACAATTTTCTGGCATCGCGAATTGGCGCAACTCCGATTCTCTCCCCTGGCGTTTCGATTCGACGACTTTGACGACTTGCGGAATGATTTCGCCGCTCTTTTCAACCAACACATAATCGCCAATCATCACCCCTAAGCGTTTAATTTGATCTTCGTTGTGAAGCGAGGCACGCGCCACAGTTGTCCCTGCGAGAAGGACAGGGTCAAGCTCTGCAACTGGCGTCAGCGTGCCTACGCGGCCGACCTGCACAGTGATGTCTCGCAGTTTCGTAATCGCCTGTCGCGGCGGATATTTGTAGGCGACAGCCCATCGCGGAGCCTTCGACGTTGCGCCTAATTCGTCTTGCAGAGCAACGCTGTTGACCTTCACGACGACGCCGTCAATTTCATAGCCGAGTTCGTCGCGCAGTTTGCCCCACTTCTCGCAATAGGCAATCACTTCATCAATCGAAGAACAGAGTGCGCGCCCGTCATTGACACTGAAACCGGCTCCCAAGAGCCACTCCAGAGCTTGCCAATGTGTTGGAAATGGTTTGCGTCCGTCAAACAATAGGTCATAGCAGAACAGATCAAGTTTGCGTTCGGCAACGGTTCTTGCGTCGAGCATTTTCAAAGTTCCAGAGGCGGCGTTACGCGGATTGGCAAATAGCTGTAGTCCTTGCTCTGCGCGCTCGTCATTGATTCTGCGAAAGGTTTTATTTGAAAGATAGACTTCGCCGCGCACCTCTATCTCTTGCGGAATCGTTGCCGCATCTCTTGATGAATCGGCTTCACCAAATAAAGAAGCCTGCGGGGAGGCTTTGCGATTCTTCGCGGCATTTTCAGTATTGCCTGATGGTAATGCCTCTGCGCGAATCCGCAAAGGGAGTGAACGAATGGTGCGGACATTTTGCGTCACGTCATCGCCGACTACGCCATCGCCGCGCGTCACGCCTCGGGCAAGCTTTCCGTTTTCATAAATCGCCGAGATACTCAAACCATCTATCTTCAACTCCGCAATGTATTCTACATTTTTCAAGCCCACGCCTTTTAACACGCGGTTGCTCCATTCGCGCAGGTCGTCCATTGAATAGGTGTTATCGAGCGAAAGCATCGAGCGACGATGCCTGTATTCCGTGAAGCCTTCGGCAGGGCGACCTGCAACGCGCTGCGTTGGCGAATCCGTGGCGATCAAATCAGGGTGCGCGGCTTCCAACTCTTTCAGCCGGTTCATCAACTGGTCGTATTCGTAATCGCTGATTTCCGGCGCACTCTGCAGGTAATAGAGGTCGTCGTGATGACGTATCTGGTCGCTTATTCTTGCGATCTCTTCTCGCTGCGTCACTTTCTTGTTAGCCATAATCTTTCGTACAACCAAGGGAATATTCGATTTGCATCGTCTGATATTTTGAAGGTGAAAATATACCATAGCAACACTTTTTGCGGACACATCATCGTGTACACGAATTCGCTTGTGATAGTATTTTGGCGAGGAAAAAACCATGAGTGACAAAATAACGGTTTACCAAAAACCGACATGTAGCAAATGCAGAGAGACCTTAGGCATTTTGAAAGAGCGCGGCGTTGAATTTGAAGCCATCAATTATTATGAAACGCCTGTGACGAAAGATGAGCTTCGCGGTTTGCTCGACAAGTTGGGCATCTCGCCTCGCGAGTTGATCCGCAAAGGCGAAGAGGTTTATCGCGCCTTGCATCTTACGGACAACGAAATCTCAGATGAAGGCTTGATTGAGTTGATGATTCAGTACCCAGACCTGATGCAGCGACCGATTGTGGTGCGCGGCGACAAAGCCGTTTTGGCAAGACCGGCTGAAAATGTCTGTGAGTTGTTGTGATGAAAACGCTGAAAAAGATGATGTGTTTTTAGATTTTCAAGGTGTTGAGGCGTTCAACAGTTTTTAAGATAAGGGCAATTATTTTTCCTGCATTTCGATTGCGCGCACCCATTCACGCACTTGACGCAACCAGGCAGTGCGCTTGACTTGCTGGCTCAATTCTACAAATTTTGTGATGGCATCGCTCGTCACTTTTGCAAACGCTATGCTCTCTTTCGTTTCTATATATTCGTTTGTTGCAAGTCTATAAAAAATCACCTGACCATTTTTATAACGCCAAATTTCTGCAACACCGAATGCTGCAAAGATAGGAAACCGATTCAAAGAAGGGCTGGTAATGTCAACTTCTATAATTAAATCCGGTGCCGGGTCAATCGCCAAATCAAGTTCTTCTTTGCCTGAAACACGCTCTTCATTTTGAATGTAGAAACCTGAGTCAGGTTCAAAACCTCTTTCCAATTCTTGTCTCTGGAAAGTTGTCGAACCGAAATTAGCAATATCAATTCCCAACTCTTCCGCTAACACTTCTACCAAAAGTGCAATAGTGCTATTGAGTTTTTCGTGTTTTGAGGAAAGAACCATAATCTCTAATCTCCCGTTATCATAGATAAAGTGTGTCCCGCTGTTTTCCTGATTCTCAGCCAGCAATCGCTCATAGGTTTCCCAGGTAATATTATTTAAGATGACTTTTTGTTCCGGCAGACTCACAACTGATGCCATGTTTCGGTTCTCCTTTTCTAATCTATCAAGAACTATAAACTCATTCGCATTGTATCGCACTCATGGTTTCATCTTCTACTGTAAGGCGATTTCAAACTTTTATAAAAACCAGTGTATTTATTCACACCGTATCACTCTCTATTACGCAAGCAAGAATTTTTTGAAGAAATGAAAAAAAAGTTGCACGAAAGTGATTTTCGATGCGTCTAAGATATGACAGGAATAAAAAACAGATTCAATTGGTAGTAATGAATCGAGAGGATAAGAAAATGAAACTGATGGAAATTTTTAATTATCATGCACATTATTGGGGAATTCCGCATCCGAGAACGATGGATAATCGTTTGGTACAAACCTGTTATGAATGTGGCGCAGAACGCGAGGTCAGAATCGAACTTCGTCCGCAATCGGATGAAAACCTAACGGTGCCGGTTCGCAACGATCAGATTGCCGCCTAACCGCTTGACAAAGCATTTACCAATTGAAGGCTTTATAACTCCGTGGATCGGTACGCATCCACTTTTTCCTGCCTCAACAGTGTACTGTAAATGCCGCGCCTACAAAGTTCGGCATTTACAGTATCACGCTTCACAAACCAACCCGCCTTTCTTTACATAACTTTTTCCGCAAGCCGAGCAGGTGCAGTTTTGTTCTTGCGCGTCGCGCGAAAAACCGAGTTTGATTCCACACTCGCACATCCATCCGGCCAGGCGTCCGGGATTGCCGACGATGAGCGCGTAATCCGGTATGTCTTTTGTGATGACTGCACCCGCGCCTATGAACGCGAAGCGGCCAATGGTATGCCCACAAACGACAGTCGCGTTTGCGCCAATGGATGCGCCTTTTTTAACCAGTGTTTTGCGATATTCGTCTTTTCTTGAAACCTGACTTCGCGGGTTGACCACATTGGTGAAGACCATTGAAGGACCGCAGAATACATCATCTTCAAGTTCAACGCCCGTGTAAACCGAGACATTGTTTTGCAGCTTGACGTTATCGCCTATGGTTACGTCCGGCGAGATGACTACGTTTTGACCGATGTTGCAATTGCGCCCGATTTTACTATTTTTCATGACGTGCGAGAAGTGCCAAATCTTCGTCCCTTCGCCAATCTCGCAAGGTTCGTCAATGTAACTTGATTGGTGAACAAAATACTTTTTTTCCATTGGTTCACTTTTTAGTCGCGACACAAGGAAGCGAAAAGTTTGGCGTACCGTCTGAAGGCGGT